>NZ_JADWOM010000014.1:0-115445 GCF_016106645.1 Acinetobacter sp. ACIN00229 | reverse complement strand
CTTGTATGGATAATTATGTAAATTTAAAATAATAGGAATTCTTATTGGTTTTTCTACTGGGAGTAATAATAAATTCTTATAATTATAGAATAGATAAAAATTATTTTATCCCTAGAAGACTTCTTTCACTTTAAAAGTATGATACGGTTTTAGAAACAAAAACATGATAATTGTATGTTTAAAAATATGATTTAAACATACATAGTAATTGTTAGCTTATTTTGTTTTAGATGAAAATGTGTAATATTTGTGATGTATTTCATGTTTTTAAAGAGGAATTAACTAATGCGAATCTATGGTTATATTAGAGTTGAATCTAGTGATGTTAATAATTCTAATATTAATTTTGATTTTTTTAGTAAATATGGATATGAAATTCCTTCTAATAGAATAATACTAGAAGAAGTAGCTGTTGATACACCTATTTTATATAGGGATAAAATTATTAATCTAATTAATTATGGTTTAGAAGAGGGAGATTTACTAATTGTAAAAGGAATAGATTCATTGGGAAGTAATTTTGAAGAGATTCTATATTTAGTAGGTATTATAGATAGGAAGAATATAAAATTTATTTGTTTAGATTATGCTAAAGTAGAGATTTCTGGTGATCTGAAAGCACTTTTTCATCATTTTTTAAAAATATGTTTAGATTATGAGATGAAATTAAAACAGCCTAGAAAGCATATGGCTAATAATTTAACTAAACGTGTAGGAAGACCTGAGTTATTAAATGCATCTCAAAAGGAAGAGGTCATAAATAAATTTAAAAAAGGTTATAGTGTTTATGCACTTGCTAAAGAATACTCTGTTACAAGAACAGTTATACAGCGTATTCTAGATAAGGAAAAATGGTCTAAATAATAATTTGTGAATATAGATTTGATTTTTTGCGTGGGATTGAACTAGGGAGCTATAAATATAAAAATATTTGTTTGAATTGTTTGAATTGTTTGAATTGTTTGAATTGTTTGAATTGTTTGAATTGTTTGAATTGTTTGAATTGGTTTTTTTTTTTTAAATGTTATGTTTTAAATTAATGCATTAATTGTGTTGTTTAATTTAATTCATATTGTCAGTGATAATTATTTGTGTAATTATTGCTTTGAGGATTTAATTTAAAATTCTCTATTTCAGGTTTCAGTGTTTTTACACTAAGTTTATTTTCTTTGAGAAGAGAAAATAAACTTTTTTTTTAATTCAAAAAATAAATAATATTTTATATTTTAGGGAGTTAGCTTTTGTGTTAGTATTAATTATTCTAAATAAATTTTAAATTTAATCGAAAAATTTATATTCTAAGTGGATTCTAGTAAAGTATGCGTGGATTTTTTAATATTTAAGATTAATAATAAATAAACATTTTTCATTATAATTAAGAATAAATCAATTTTTGATTAAAGTTGAGGTGTTTCTTATAAAAATCGTTTGACAAAATTTATATGTATTTTAAGTAATTAATTTTTTTAAATATTTGCAATGGTGTTTTAAAGTATTTTAGCAATGCAAGGTTTTTGATAAATATAGGTAATGACTGGATTTGGAGAGTGTAGCTATTAAATTTAATCAACTCAGTCTAAGTTGAATGTTTAAGATTAAGCCAAAATTCATGCAAGGAGATAAGGTAAATAAGATGTAGAGTGGTGAATTTATAATAATATAGGGCGCTAATTTTTATTAAATTCTGATGTAATATTTTATGGTGGTAGAAATTGTACATTGCTATTTAGAGTTTTTCATTACTGAATATTTATTTGAATGATATTAATACCCTAAAATTTTATAAAGAGAAAACTTATGAAAATTAAATCCATATTGTTAGTCTTATTAACCTTACCTTTAGCTAGTTTTTTCATGGCACAAAAATCTGCCTTGATTAAAACGAACGTTATATATGATGAAAAATCGCAGGCAAAAATTCGCTTATATGGACCTTATGGAAATAAACTCATAAAGCACTTTAATGACAGAACATGTCAAGAATGGCGAAGTACAGCAGGTGCAGCAATCCATCATCGTGTTAATAATGGTCTACCTCGAAAAATTAAAAATATTAGTGTCGGAATACCCGCAACAGAGCGCAGTCTAGCTGCTTTAAACGATACAGGGGTAATGTTCCGGGACTCATTTAAAGAATATGTAATTGAAGCTAATAAACCTCTAGTACTAGATGCTTCTAGCAGTATTGCGATGGATTCATATAGTAAGTCATGTCGAATAGCAGTCTCTTTTACAACAAAGGCAGGCAGAAATTATGAAGCTGCTTATGTGGAACAGGGGAATACTTGCACTATTCACGTTTATGAAATAACTAATCAAATAAATGAGAAAAATTTATCTTCTATTCAGGAGGTTAGTCAGGTAGAGAATTGCTCTATGCCTGGTGACAGATCTATTTAAACTATCAACTACATTTTAAATTGCTTATTGCATAATGTTAACAGGACTTCTGCCTTATTAGGCAGGAGTCTAAAATTATGCAACTTAATTTGTTAGGCATTACAGAAATTAGCCCAATCACTCATTAAGTCTTTACGTTTTTCAAGATAGGCTCCACGTAAATAAGCAGCTTCTACTTCATCTGGAAGCTTATGTGCTAATACATGTTCACAGACTTCACGAGGGTAATCTGTTTTATCTGCTGACCAATCACGGAAAGTTGAACGAAAACCATGTGTCGTGATCACTCGATTTTGTTTAGGGTCAATATAGCCAATACCATCTTCTTTTAATTTCTTGTCATGCATTCGTTTAATTAAAGTCGTTAATGACATATCTGATAACATGCCACCGCGTGGAGCAGGGAAAATAAAGTCATCTGGTTGAGGGTGAGTTTCTTGATAAAGTTGTTCAAGTAATCTAATTGCTGCTCCAGATAAAGGAACTCGATGTTCTTTATCTGCTTTCATTCGTTCTTTTGGAATAATCCATATTTTATTTTTAAAGTCGATTTCTTTCCATAAAGCACCAAATACTTCACCTGAACGACAAGCCGTCAATATGGCAAATTCTAATGCTTTGGGAGAAATTCCAATTCTTTGTCTTAAGTCATGAATGAACCCAGCCACTTGCATATATGGTAATGATGGATGAGGTCTAGATTCTTGCTTTAAATTTCCAAGAATGGGCTCAAGATTACCTTTCCATGCTGCTGGATTATCTCCAACAAAATATTCCATAGCCTTAGCATAATCGAAAATAGTTTCTATTCGACCACGAACACGTTTTGCTGTTTCATGTATTTCTATCCAGATAGGCTCAAGTGCTGTAACAATATCTGTTTTAGTAATAGAGCCAATCACGCGATCCCCTATAACAGGATAGATATAGGTTTCTAAAGTAGATGACCACTGCGAGATATGTTTCTCATTTTTAAGCTCAAGAGTTTTTTTATCAATTACAATTTTGGCGCATTCACGGAAAGTCTTTTCACGATGTTGTTGAAGAAGTAAAGCCTCGCGTTGTTCCTGTTTATGTCGGATAGGATCAATCCCGTTTCGGATTTGCAATCGTAACTCAGAAGCTTTTGCCCGTGCTTCAGCTAAAGAAACTTCAGGGTAGGGACCAAGACCAATATCACGGCGATGGGGTTTTAGTTTCCCATCTTTATCTAAGCGTCTGCCTACAACCGCACGTAAAATCCATACACGAGAATTACCTTCTACATTCAAACATAGGCCATCAACACCCCCTACAGAATGTCGCCCAGTCGCTTTAATTTTTGATACACTGAGTGCTGAAAGCTCTTTGGATTTTTTTGGCATATAACTTTTTACCCCACAACTTACCCCTCAAAGAATATTGAAAAGAGTTAGATTGTGCAAGACTAAATTGGATTTGTTTTATTTTAAGTTTTTGAATAGTATAGTTATTGTATATTTTGTTGGACAGTATAAGACAAGTGTTAGACGGACACCGCTTCCGCCAAATTCTTAAAAAGCCCTTGTTAATGACGAGGGCTTTTTTTTTACCTGTAATTTAAAACTGCTCAAGTGAAGAGAAAATACAGTATAGGTGTGATTCAATATGACTATTAAATTGTAGGAATCGTCCCACCATCAATCACATATTCAGTACCTGTAATTGCAGACGCACGGGATGATGCCAAAAAGGCGATAAGATTTGCTATTTCATCAGGTTTAGCTGGTCGTCCAATAGGAATTCCTCCGATTGAATCCATAACTATCTTTTTACCACCCTCGTAATCTGTGCCAGCTTGTAAAGCCAGTCGCTCTGCAAGAGCAATAGATGCCTCTGTTTCAATCCATCCTGGCGAGACTTGAACAACCCGAATACCTTTGGGGGATATTTCTTTTGACAGGCTTTTACTATAAGTCGCTAGCGCTGCTTTTGCAGCAGCATAAGCTGTCGTAGCTTCTGGTAACGGAAGTGAGCGTTGTATTGACGTAACGTGGATTACAACACCTTGGCCTTGCTGAATCATATCGGGAATTAATTGACGATCAATACGTATTGCAGGCATCAGATTTAGGTGAAGTTCTTTATACCACTCTTCATCGGTTAATGCTGCGAATCCACCTGCTGGTGCAGATGAACCACCAAGCATGTGTATAATTATGTCCACACCACCTAATGTCTCTTGTACTGCTTGGACGATAGCTTCACAACCTTCTCGAGTTGTGAGATCAGCAGAAACAAAATGTGCATTATTCGGTAAATAATCTGGTTGAGTTCTAGCAGTAGTTAGTACTGTTGCGCCGAGTTCATGGAATAATTGAACTGTGGCAGCGCCAGTACCTTTTGTACCCGCAGTGATTAAGGCACGTTTTCCTTTTAAAGTAATAAAATCTTCCATTAATAAATCCTCAATTTAACAACTTTGCCATTTTCAAGTGTGAACTGAAACTTAAGTTTCACAGGGCTATTTGGAAAGTTGCCACTCCCTTGTGTTAAAACCGTGCTGATATGGTCTGTATTGGAAACCTCAATAATTTCAAGTGAGTACTGGTATTTTTCTTTCATTGCCAGCAACCATGTACGAATTTCCACAATTCCTCTGTATAGACTGCCATCGTCTTCAACAATGGCAGAGTCAGAAAAAATTTGGTTTAAAGCATCTACGTCGTTCGCTTGATCAGCATCAAAGTATGCGCTAACAACTTCTGGTATATCTTTCATGAGTCGCTCTTTTTGAATGATCTAAATTGATGTTTTAAATTTTATAATTTGACGATTGTTCTAACAATCCGTATAAAATGGGATGTTTAGTTGAATAAATCAGGATAATGGAACGAGCAAATTTAAATGATCTAAAAGCAGTAATGGCAATCGCTAAGCGAGGAACTTTTCGTGGCGCTGCGATTGAACTTGGGATGTCTACAACAGCTTTAAGTCATGCAATTAGTAAATTAGAGGAAAATTTGGGTGTACGTCTGTTTAATCGGACAACACGTAGTGTCTCATTGACAGAGGCAGGCAGACTTTTTGTAGAACAAGTTGGGCCTGCTCTTCAGGATATTCATAGTGCCTTAGATATTGTACGTTCGCAGAGAGAAATACCCTCAGGTACATTAAGAATCAATGCGGCCGCATTTGCAGCGAGAGAAATTATTTCTCCTGTGATTATCGAATTTCTTCGACGTTACCCAGAAATGAATATTGATTTGGTGACTGAGGGTAAACTTGTTGACATTATTGCTGATGGTTTTGATTTAGGTATTCGAGTTGCCCATCTTGTTCCAAGTGACATGATTGCAGTGTCTCTTGGTAAACTTCAAAGATATGTTGTTGTTGGTTCACCTGAGTATTTGGAGCGTTACGGAAAGCCAAAAATACCAACAGATCTTTTTAGACATAAATGTATTCGAGTACGTCTTCCTGATGGTGCACTATTTAGCTGGAAGTTTGAAAAAAATGGAGAAATTATTCAAATTGATGTGCAAGGACCGATTACCCTTGATGAAGCAAGCTTATCAAGAGCTACAGTATTAGAGAACATTGGCTTAGGATACTTTATGGAACAGGATGTTCGTGCTGAAATTGAGTCAGGTCAACTTATTTCTGTTTTGGACGATTGGATGCCTTGTATGTCTGGTCTCTGTTTATATTATTCAGGAAGACGCAACCAATCTGCTGGTTTGAAAGCCTTCCTTGCCCTAGTTCGTGAAGTAGCGTTGTGCAATGAGTAATTCGTTATATATCAATTTTGAATAACGCTATTTAATTTTTATAAAAATATGTGCTTATATTTTTCCTTATTGTCATCTTAGTTTGATTTATAAGTAATAAAAATCGTTTGTTCTTCTCATTTAATAGTTCACTCTCCATTCTTAAAATAAAAACTTTAATCTTCATTTAAGTTCAACTCTTTAATTTATTACATAGCAATTGATTTCTTTAATAGGTCAGAAAAACTCAAACATGACTTTATTTTAGCTAAATCAAAAAATTAAAGTGAGTTATAAAAAATGAACCAATTCGTAACAAGTTCGAAGAATATTATTCGTGGTAAATTTCACCCCGAATTTTTGCAAGATGAAGTACTCGCCGATATTTTTATTCAAACTGCTCAAAATCTCTCAGATAAAACAGCTTTAATTGAAGCAAATAAAACGCTGACGTATGGGGAGTTATATCAGCAAGCCTTAATTATGGCTCAACATTTGACGATAAGAGGGGTAAAGCCAGGTCATATTGTTGGGTTATGGGTACCTCGTGGTATTGAGCTTTTAAAAGCCCAATTGGCGATTTGTTTGAGTGGCGCAGCTTGGCTTCCTTTTGATATGGATACGCCAGCCGACCGTATTGCGGTTTGTCTTGAAGATGCCGAAGCTGTGGGGATGATTACTACCGATGAATGGTATGAACACTTAGCTGAAGTGCCACAAACAAAATGGACAAATACTGAACTTCAAAAGCCACTCAGTGAAAATATTCCTTTAGCTAGAACGACCTCCGATCAACCTGCGTATATTATTTATACTTCAGGCTCAACGGGTAAGCCGAAAGGGATTGTGATTACTCAAAAAAATATTTGTCACTTTCTACGTAGTGAAAATAATATTTTAGATATTCAAGAGCAAGATAAAGTCTATCAAGGCTTTTCTGTCGCTTTTGATATGTCATTTGAAGAAATCTGGCTGTCTTATTTGGTTGGTGCAACTTTGTGGATTGCACCTAAGTCGCTTGTCAGTGACCCTGAACGTTTATGCCAAACATTAAAGCAGGAACAAATTACTGTTTTACATGCAGTTCCAACTTTACTGGCTTTGTTCCCTGAAGATGTACCTAACCTAAGAATTATTAACTTAGGTGGGGAGATGTGCCCAGACTCACTGGTGGACCGTTGGGCATTACCTCACCATCAAATGTTTAATACCTATGGCCCCACTGAGACTACGGTTACTGCAAGCCTTGAGTCGTTAGAACGTGGTAAACTCGTCACGATTGGTAAACCTTTACCAAACTATGGCATGTTGGTGATTAACGCTGAAAGAGAATTACTGCCTCAAGGTGAAACAGGTGAGCTGTGTATTTTCGGTCCAAGTGTAGCACCAGGCTATTTAGGCAGACCTGATTTAACGGCTGATAAGTTTATTGAAAACCCTTGGGCAATGAGTGCGGATGAAGAGTTACTTTACCGTACTGGTGATTTGGCAAAAATTGATGAATTTGGTCAAGTTCACTGCTTAGGCCGTGCCGATGATCAGGTGAAAATCCGAGGTTTCCGTGTTGAACTCGGTGAAATTGAAGCGGCACTTTGTGACATTGATGGTATTGGTACCGCAGCAGTAATTTTACGTCAAGAAGACGGAATTGATCAGCTTATTGCTTTTATTGCAGCTGAGCTTGATGCCAAACAGCGGATAGAAATTAAGCAACTTCGTCATACTCTAGCTCAACGTTTACCACCTTATATGGTGCCGAATCGTTTTGAGATTATTGAAGAAGTACCGCGTTTATTATCTGGAAAAATTGACCGTAAAGCGTTAAAAGTAAGACCGCTTACGAGTGTGATTGACCGCAGTGAATCTGATCAGCCGCAAAATCCAGCCGAAGAAATTTTATTTGAAATTTTGAACCGTCTGTTTCCTAACATGCCTATTAAATTAGATTCAGATTTTTTTGATGATTTAGGTGGGCATTCGCTTTTAGCAGCCGTTTTAATTTCAAACTTGCGTGAGCATCAAGAATATAGCCATCTTACAATTCAAAGCTTATATCAAGCGAGAAGAGTGGGGGCAATTGCTGCTTTAATGTTGGAACAGCCAGAACCAACATTATTTGATAGTCAGATTGGGCAAGACAACCCGCGTAATCAAACTTATAAATGGTTATGTGGTATTGCGCAGCTTGCGACCATTCCAGTTTTAATTTCGATTAATATTTTGCAGTGGTTGGCACCATTCTTTACCTATCACTATTTTACAGGTGGAACCCGAGACAGCATTCCATATGCAATCGCGTTGTCTCTATTGGTTTATATCAGCGTTATTATTAGTAGTTTTGTACTTTCAATTACGGTGAAACGATTATTAATGCTGGGCATTGGTGCAGGACGTTATCCACTTTGGGGAATGACGTATTTCCGTTGGTGGTTAGCAGACCGTATTAGCAATATTTCACCAGTTTATTTATTGTCAGGTTCAACTTTACTTAACCTCTATTTAAAAGCACTGGGTGCAAAAATTGGACATGATGTCACCATTAGTTCAGTTCATATTCGCATGCCATCTTTATTAACTGTTGAAGATGGTGTGAGTATTGGCTCTCAAGTGAATTTGGAAAATGCCAAAGTTGAACACGGTCATTTAGTGTTGGGTTCAATTCATCTTAAAGAAGATAGTTATGTGGGTTCATATGCTGTATTAGAAGAAAATACAGTGTTAGAAAAACAAGCTCATGTAAATGCCTTAACTTCAATTGAATATGACACGGTTGTACCGGCGGGAGAAATTTGGGATGGTACGCCAGCTAAGAAAATAGGGCATGTAGATGAACACGCTAAAATGCCAGAACGTCCTAAATTATCGTTCATTCGTAAAATTGCTGAATATGGATATTATGGTGTTAGTGCGTTAATCATTGCTTGTCTGTTCTTTATTCCAATTTTCCCAAGCTTCCTTTTGGTCGATTGGTTAGATGTAAACGTATTTAATATTAATCCGAATAACCACCTGCAAATCGCACTTTATTATTTTGCTTTAGCAATTCCAGCGAGTGCAATGATGATGATGATTACTGCTGTTATTTCTTCAGCAATACGCAAAATTGCATTGCCTCGTCTTGAGACTGGAACCTACGCTGTTCATGGCAGCACCTATTATCGTAAATGGTTTGCATCTCAAATTTTAGAAACAAGCTTACAAACATTGCACGGCCTGTTTGCTACGATTTATGCGCCTACATGGTTTCGTATGTTAGGAGCGAAAGTTGGTAAAAATACTGAAATTTCTACCGCAAATGGTGTTATTCCTGAAATGCTGACTTTGGGTGAAGAAAGCTTTATTGCCGATGCTGTAATGTTGGGTGATGAAGAGATCAAAGGCGGCTGGATGACATTAAAATCGACCAAAATCGGTAACCGTAGCTTTGTCGGAAACAGTGCTTATATTGCTGATGGAACTGTTTTACCAGATAACGTTTTAATTGGCGTACAGTCAAAAACACCAGATAACCTTGAAATGTATGATGGTCAAACTTGGTTTGGTTCGCCACCATTATTATTGCCTGCACGTGAAGCTGCCGAAAAATATCCTGACCACTTAACGTTTAAACCAAGCTTCAAGCGCCGTTTCATGCGTGGTTTTATTGAAGGCCTTCGTGTTGTATTACCAGCCGCACTTGCAATTGGGGTGGGTTATATGATTGTGCTTGAGATTATTGATGTTATTAATAAGTATAACATTATGACTGGTTTATTGGCTTTAACGCTTGCTGGTTTGCTCTATGGTGTTGGCTGTTTCATTATTGTTGCATTGATGAAGTGGACTTTAATTGGTCGTTATCAACCGCGTTCAGCGCCAATGTGGACCATGTTTGTATGGTTAAGTGAAGGGATTACCAGCTTATATGAATCAGTTGCGATTCCAAACTTCTTAAATTACTTAAGAGGAACGCCAATGTTGCCATTCTTCTTGCGTATTTTGGGTGTTCGAATTGGTAAAGATGTCTATATGGATACGGCTGATATTACTGAGTTTGACTGTGTAAGCATTGGTGACCGTGCTGAATTTAATAGCTTTTCAGGTCCACAAACTCACTTGTTTGAAGATCGTATTATGAAAATTGGACAAGTGAATATTGGAAATGATGTAGTCGTAAATTCACGTAGTATTATTTTATATAACGCCAATGTTAGCCACCATGCAGTGTTAGGACCATTAACTTTGGTGATGAAAGGTGAAAATATTCCTGCCAAATCTGCGTGGATTGGTTCACCAGCCGTGCCTTGGGTTCATAAGTAATTGAAACTGAGCTTAACTCACTAATTTAAAAAGCCTTTGTGAAAACAGGGGCTTTTTTTATGCATACGGCATAAATTACAGTCATAGTTAGCTTAAATATTGCTAACAAATCCTGAAAATTTCATATAAATCAAAAAAGTACATATTTTAATCAAAACTGTTTTATTTATATAATATGTTTTCTATTATCAGTACCTTACCAAGAGCACCTCTATATATCAAAATCGAACAAGTTATTTGTAGAATATTCACTTATTGATATATGATGATCCAATATTTAGAAACTGATTCAAAACATAATTCTGTTGTTCAGCGAGCAAGATCAAGGAAGAAATAAGGCTGAATTCAGGCTTCTAAACCCTTATATATCTGGAATTACTTCCAGCCAAATATTGCATTTCGACCCAATGGTTGGGAATGCCTCGCTCTTTTGTAGAGTAGGCGTTTCCTATTTTAGGATGTATCTATGAAAAAATTATTTAGTGTCCTGTTCAGTGCATCTGTACTCACACTGACTGCATGTAATAAACAACCTGCACAAACTGAAAATACAGCACCAGCTAAAGACAAAACTGAGTCAGTACGCACAATTAAACTTGTTTCAACAGGTTCAGACACTGACGTATGGAAATATGTTGCAACGCTTCCTGAAACTAAAGAAGCGGGTATTAAACTCGAAGTAACTAACCTGACTGACTACGTTGTGTTGAATACATCTGTAGCAAGTGGCGAACAAGACGTAAATGCGTTCCAGTCATTTAACTATTTAGCAGCTTACAACGCTTCAAATACAGCTAAAGTTGCGGCTGTTGCGACGACTTACTTGGAACCAATGGGTCTTTACGCAAATAAAGTTAAAACTGTTGATGAGTTCCCACAAGGCGCTACAATCGCGATTCCAAACGATACTGCTAACGAAGCGCGTGCATTAACATTATTACAGTCTGCTAAACTTATTAAACTTAAACCAGACTTTGACCCTGTAAAAGGGACAACGAATGACATCGCTGAAAACCCTAAAGGTTTAAAATTAAAACCAATTCAAATGACGACAGCAGTTCGTGTTAAAAACGACGTAGATGCAATTGTATTGGGTAATACATTAGCACTTGAAGGCGGCTTAAACGTACTGAAAGATTCTATCTTCCGTGAACCTATTGACCAGTCTACAAAGCTTTATGTGAACTTATTAGGTGTGGCTGAAGCGAATAAAAATGACCCGATCTATACGAAGTTAGGTGAACTTTACCACTTACCTAAAGTACAAAAGTTTGTGAGCGAAAAATTTGCTGGTACAAAAGTTGAAGTGAACAAACCTGTTTCTGAGTTTACTGACATCAAATAAGTAATTTTAATTTAAAATTATTTTAAAGCTAAGCCTCGGTAATCGGGGCTTAGCTTTTTTTCTTAAGATGCTGTATTTAAATTAACTTCTACGTGGAATTATAAATGATTTTATTTTTCTATTACTTCATAGTTTAAATATCCAATTATTCCACCACCACCATCTTTAGGGTGATTAATGCCATCCATAATAGGAATTTTGGGGAAATCAAATGGGGAAATATTTAGAATACATGCAACATTAACACCGAATTGTTCAGGGTTAGATCTTCTTTGATGAAATGTATAGATGCCACAAATAGAACAAAAATAGTGAATTGCCTGTTTTGTATTAAATTTATATTCTGTTAATTTTTCTTTCCCTTCATATACATTGATGCCAGATAGCGGTGCAGAAACAGCTACAGCTCCTCTCATTCTACAAAAAGAGCAGTTACATCTACGTATTGAATTAAATCCATCACTTAATTGAACTGTAAATTTAATAGAACCGCAGTGACATTGAGCTAATTTTATGTCAGACATGACCTTCTATTCCTTGTAATTAATTTTAAAGCCAAGATGCCTAGTCTTTTTTAACTTCGCATAACGACCATTATAATAAATAGGCTTTCACTACATTACAATTTTTCAGAGTTCTTATAAGCAGCTTATGCTAAATTATGTCGTATTACATTTTAAAATATAAAAACATGTTAAACGTTGAAATTAAAATTTTAAGTGTAAATCAGGTTGAAGATTTCAGAACTATCAGGCTTTCAGCTTTAAAAAAATCACCCAAGACGTTTGGATCTACCTATGCAGCAGAGGTTGAGAAGCCCTTAAAATTTTTTGAAGCTCGTTTATCAAATTCAACAATATTTGGTGCGTATTATAAAGATGAAATAATAGGTTTAGCTGTATTAACCCAAGAAAGTGGAATAAAAGATTCTCATAAAGCATTTCTAACCAGTGTATTTATTGAACCAGAATTTCATCAAAAAGGTGTTGCAAGGCGACTAATTAGTGAAGTTATAGAATTTAGCAAAAAGCATGTGGAACAAATTTTACTGACTGTTACTAATGATAATAAGCCAGCAATTCATCTTTATAAAAAATTGGGTTTTCAAATTTATGGAGTCGATGAAAAAGCATTGAAAGATAATGATGAATATATTGATGAAATTTTGATGAAGATTTTTTTAGTCTAGTATTTTACTATTTTGATAAAAATAATTTAACTTCATGGTTTATTAGTTTGATCTTCTCGAATTGCTTTAAAACTTAAATGGATGAGGACTATAATACTTAGAGCAAAAAAGAAAATTTTATAATTTAATACTCTTAAATCGTATTCACGTTCAGATAGTAGATCATTAATCAAATTTGAGGTGTAAGCCATACCCCGCAGATTCGTGATCTTAATGGGATAAAAATTTCCGTGTCCATTCTCTAATATGAAACCATATACGATAACTGTTTCATTAGCATGCTCCTTTATGAAGTGATATATCGAAGAGCCAGTAACACTTAATTCTTCTCGTTTGTAAAATATATATGGCACATTATCATAAGTTATAGCTGTATTTGGATATATCACGTCCCCTGAAAGTTTAATATGCGTTATTCCTTTTGAGCTATGTGTCGTGAAAATTCCTCTTATTCCAATTATTGGGCGATGAGGAGGGAGATCTCCTGAGATTGCCTTATAGTCAAGATAACCATCTAATGAAATAAAACCTGATAGAAAACAAATGAGCATTGCAAATTGAACATATTTTCGTTTTTTTGTATTACTTTCATCTTTTGTCCATAAGAAAAATAGCTTTTTTATTATATTCAACATAGGTTTTAGCAAGTTTCATTTCTATTTTTAAAGATCGGATTATGGCATGTGTCATAACTGTATAAAAGAACTAACATCAATCAAATGTTTATAGAAAAAATTCATCGAAAATTTAGCTTATATCTAAAATTCTTTCCCTTTATAAACCCTCATTTAACAATAACTCTCCTATTATTTATCCTTACTTTTTAATGATCTAAATTAAAGCAAATGTCATTTTGTGTGCTTGACTGCAATAGGGCGGAGCACTATCCTTTGCCTGCTGGCCACATTGCCAGTCGGTTTTAGCAGACCGTACTCAAGAGCATTGAAAAAACTCGTTTTTTTAATGTGAACTCGTTCGTCTCCCTTTTGTTGCGGTAGGACGGAAGGGGGACACCTTCGGGTGTGCTGGGTCTTGAGCCAGTCTGCTAACCCCCTTTCGTTCTGCCACCATAATTCCTATTCATGTCTGGCGGAACTCCCAATAAAAAGGAGTTGGCTTTGCACATTCTTAATTTCTTGGCAGCCTTTGCCAAAGTCTATATCGACACAACTTAAACTTTTAAAGCAGTTTGATGGCCATTGGGCTTTTCAGGCTTTAAATCGTCACGATCAAAAAACTTAATCAACAATAAAACTTGAGATGTGCCAAGCACAGTCTTTACGGCTTTGCTGTGCCTTTTTTTCTCCCAAAAAAGTATCTCGTTTACATACAACAAGAATTTTATAACGGTAAAACTATGCGACATTTAGTGATCTCACCACGTGCCATACAAGTCGTAAATAAATCAATTGATCTGTTTCACCACCACGGGTTTCATACGGTTGGAATCGATAGAATCGTGAAAGAATCTCAAATTCCCAAAGCGACTTTTTATCATTATTTTCATTCTAAAGAGCGGTTTATCGAAATCTGTTTGAACGTTCAAAAAGAGCGCTTAAAAGAAAAAGTAGTATCAATTGCTGACTACGACCAAGGTGCAGATGTGATGGATAAACTTAAAACACTTTATCTTTTACATACCGATTTAGAAGGGCTGTACTACTTATTATTTAAAGCCATTTTTGAAACGAAACTGACCTATCCCAAAGCCTATCAAATCGCAGTGAAGTATAGAACGTGGCTACTTAATGAAATCTATAGCCAACTTATAAAACTAAAAAACGATGCGACTTTTCAGGATGCCAAACTATTTTTATATATGATTGAAGGCGCGATTATTCAGCTTTTAAGCTCAGATAAAACAGGGGAGCGAGAGATGATATTGGAATGTTTTTTGAAGCAGTTTAAATTTGGCGAGCCTATGTAATCTCTATACATTTTTAAAGAGAATCAAGTCTGAAAAAGCCCTCAGATGAGGGCTTTATATATTGCTTTTCTAGCTTAGAGACTCTTTCAAAAAACCTTGTTGGCCAAATAGCTTTTCTCGAAATTCGGCTTCTAATTGCTCGGTTTGCATGTGTAAAGGATCAAAACTTTCTTCTCTGACATCAAGCATATCGACAAATGCTTTAGATAAAATTCCTAAGCGATTGATTCCGCCAAATCCTAAATAAATACCATCTTTCAACTGTTTTAAGGTGAATCTAATATCTTTTCTTTTCAAAATTTTTATCCAATATTCAAACATAATTGGCATGATAAGTTTTGCAACTCTAGCTAAAGCAGCTTTTCTGTTTTTGCTATAATTTCCTCCTATTGCATTTAATACATCAAATGCGACCGATTTATGTTCAAGTTCTTCGAGTGCATGCCACTCCCAAAGATTTCTGCTCTCTTGCGTGGTTTTTTCTTTAATTAACTGGTCTGTGAGTAATAGGCGAGCGAGTGTAGCTGTATAGTGTTCCATTACTACCGTCGCAGCTACTTGTTCGACTGTTGAAAGTTTACGTAATTTATCCAATCGTGCTTTGGTTTTGGCCTCAATCTCTATCACTTCAGGATAATTAGAATGGATGAGATGATTGTTTAGTGTTTTATGTTCACGGCTATGAAAGGCTTCTTGAGCAATAAAGGCTCTGATATCTTCTAAAAGTTTTTCATCTTTAATTTGATTTCGAACGTTTCTGATACTTTCAATAAAGAACATTTCACCCGGAGGAAACATGGCGGAAAGCACAACGAATAAAGACGTAACGACAGGATTTTCTTCGTAATAAAAAGAGTAACTTTTATTCGCATCGTAAGAAAGTTCAACATTACGACGAACAATTTTTTGATGTGTAGCGAGAGCTGTATTCATTTTTTTAACTCATCTTTAAAAAATAATTGATCAAATTTTGATTTCCATTAGAATTTATCAATGAATTTATACGGAAAAAAGACGGATTTTTATAAGGATAAAAAGCAATGGTAACTATAAGAAAACCAAAACAAAATAGATCTAAAAATACATTTGATTCTATAGTGAGTGCAGGATTTATATCTGTTATGAAGAATGGCTTAGACCACACAACTGTACTTAAAGTGTGTGAGATAGCAGGTGTAGGATCGGGGAGTTTTTATGAATATTTCAAAAATAAAGAAGCACTTTTTATTGAAATGCAGCAGCACTTTATTATGGAAATATCAAAAGTCATTTATGACGTAATTCCTGAAATTTTAGACTTAGAGATTCCTGAAGCAATCAGAAGAATTTTTTTAAAAATCGGTGAGTTTTTGGCGAAGGATAATAATAAATATTTTTATTGGCTCAGTGTTTCTTCTAAATATAGTACTGAAGCAAGTCATGTAAAAGCTGTAAAAGCGATTAATGTATTGGCGATTGAATATGCCATGAAGCATCCTGAAGTATTAAAAATCAAAAACTTAAAAATGATGGTTTATATTTTGATTCATTCAAGCATTGCTTTAACGATGAACTTTTTTGCTTCACAAAATATGGGTTTCACTTTTGAAGAGTTAGTTGACTGCTTAATTAATATTACGATGTCATACATAGAGGATGATAGAAATAAGGTGGTTTAATTTTCTGTTTGAAAATTTGTGTTTTTTAGCCCCCTAAATGCATTTCAAATTAAAGGCTTCCAACGATTCATATTGAAAAAATAGAATTGTATGGAAGCCTAAAAATTTAAAACTTAGAATGTATTTTGAATAATGACATCGTCGTAAGGAAGTTTATTTATTTCTAATCTTGAGTTGAAATGAAAAGTTAAGAAACAATAAAAGTAAGAAAAACTAAGTAGTTATTTCCATTCAACTGAAATCCTTATTAGCTGTCCAAGCAAAACCACCTTAATGAATTAAGTTGAAATCAAAAAAAATAATTTCAATTATAGAATCATTAAAATTAGTTTCTTAGAGCTTTTAAAGCTACTTCTACACTTTCGTATAGGTTTTGAATAGGCACATTATCTTTTGCTTGAATCGTAATGCCAAACAGTATCATGCCAAAGTAATCTGCTAATACATCCGAGTTTAAGCTTTCAGCTACATCGCCATCTTTTTGACCTTGCTCAAGTCTCGCTTTGATGAGAGCAACAGTCTTTCTCCGCTCATTACTTAAGATCTCTTGCACATTTTTACTTTCAGATGAACCTGATAATGCTGCGGATACGACTAAACAACCGGTTTTATCAGGCTTGCTATAAAATTGGTCAATCGTTCTGATTAACAAATTTTTAATGCCTTCTTGAGCTGTTAAAGACTCTTGAAGTGCCTCAATTCGATAATTACCAAAGCTTTTTACATAATAATCAACAGCTTCAATAAACAACTTTTCTTTATTTCCAAAAGAAGCATAGAGACTTGGCGGATTGATTTCCATCTCTTTTGTCAGGTCATTAATCGATGTTGCTTCATAACCATTTCGCCAAAATAGATTCATCGCTTTGTCTAATGCAGCATCTCGATCGAAATTACGAGGGCGACCACGACCTGCGGTTTTGTTCATTATACTCTCCATTTTATATCGATCACTACAAAAAACGTTGACTGTATTTTAGCATGATTATATAGTGATCACTACATAAATAATCTTATCCATATTTTAAGGGCTAAAAAATGAATCACAAATTATTTAATCCAGTGATTGTGGGCGATGTTAAACTCAATAATCGTATTGTTATGGCACCAATGACCAGATCAAGAGCAGCACAGCCTAACGATGTGCCGACCGAACTCAATGCACTTTATTATGGTCAACGTGCAAGTGCAGGTTTAATCATTACTGAAGGCACACAAGTTTCTGACGTAGGTAAAGGCTATTCTTTTACACCTGGTATTTATTCAGAAGAACAAATCAAAGGCTGGGCATTAGCGACTCAAGCTGTACATGAAAAAGGCGGAAAAATTGCTGCTCAGTTATGGCATGTAGGGCGTATGTCGCACTCTTCATTGCATATTAATCACGAGCAACCGATTGCACCATCTGCAATTCAGGCCAAAGCATCTGTATTTATTGCCAATGAAAAAGGTGAAGGGGCAATGGTACCTGCCGAGATGCCAAGAGCAATGGATTTAGATGATATTCAAAACGTTAAACAGGAATTTATTCAAGCTGCTCAAAATGCCGTGAAAGCCAACTTTGACCTAGTTGAAGTTCATGCTGCAAATGGTTATTTGTTTGACCAGTTCTTATCTACAGATGCGAACCAGCGTACTGATAACTATGGTGGTTCTGTCGAAAATCGTGCACGTTTCTTATTAGAAACAGTCGATGCATTGATTGAGGCAATTGGTGCTGGCCGAGTAGGTGTGCGTTTATCACCTTGGGGAACGATTAATGGCATGACAGACCAACAACCCGAAGAAATTACGCTTTATTTAGCTGAACAATTACAAAGAAGAAATATCGCTTATATCCATTTGGCTGAGTGGGACATGCTTCCACATGGTGATACTTATCCAGAGGGTTTCAGAGAAAAACTACGTTCTTTGTTCACTAATACATTAATTGTTTGTGGAAATTACTCACTCGAAAGAGCCGAATCTATTCTTGGTAAAGGATTAGTAGATGCGGTGGCATTTGGTCGTCCTTTTATTTCTAACCCAGATTTAGTAGAGCGTTTACAGTCAGGTCATTCTTTAGCACCAGCAAAATCTGAATATTTCTATGGTGGCGATGCAACGGGTTATACCGACTATCCGACTGCTCAATAAGCTCACTCTATAAATCAAGGCTAAGAAAATGAATAAATTTTTTAAAGTAATGACTTTGTCCGCAGCAATTGGTGTATTGGGATTAAGTCAAGCAAATGCAGAATATGACCCAAACTTAAAGTCGATAGATACGCCACCAGCCGTTTCACAGCAAATGTTTAATAAAGTGAAATCTGAGGGGCTAGGCCAATATGCTTATGCAAAAGGTTTATCTAGTAAGTTTATCGAGTCTGAAGGTGTAAAACTTCATTACGTTGAAGGTGGATCTAAAGGCACACCGATTGTATTTATTCATGGTTTTGGTTCGACATGGAAAATGTGGGAACCAGTCATGCTTTCTTATATGAAAGACCATAAAGTGATTGCAATTGATTTACCGGGTTTGGGGCAATCATCTCCCATACTTAACGATGATTATTCGGCAGAAAATACCTCAAAAATCTTGATTGGTGCGATTAAAAAAATTGCTGGTAAAGGGCCAATCTATTATGTCAGTCACGATTTAGGTAATTCGGCTTCTTATCCACTGGTTGCCAATAATCAGGGCTATATCAAAAAAGTAGTATTTATGGACTCGCCAATTCCAGATCGTGCGATGTTTGGATATCCGGGATACACACTTGATGGTCCAGGTCTGGGTTGGCACTTTGGTTATTTCAGCTTTGGTGATATTGCTGAAAAGCAAATTGCACATGATCCAGATTTATTTTTCTCGTACTTTATTAAAACTTATGCAGGTAAAAAAGACATTTTTACGCCTGACCTCCTTGCTGAGTTGATTGAGCCATATTCGACTCGAGATAAATTAAAAGCAGCTTTTGGTTATTACCATTCTCATGCTGATTCAGTTCGTCAAAATGAAGCATTACTTGCTAATGGTAAAAAGTTAACCATACCTTCTATGGCGCTTACCGGCCAAAAAGGCGTAAATGATGTTTTGGTTAAAGAGATGCGAGCAAGATTTGTAGCTGATCCAGCCCAATACACAGCCATTATCTTGCCAGATACAGGACACTGGATGGTGGAAGAAAACGCTGAAGGTGTCGAGAAAAGTTTATCCAAATTTCTATTTAAATAATCCGTAAAACTTTTACATTCGAATCGATCTTGAACTCGGATGTAACTCAGCTAAAACATCCTTATTCCTATTTGTTCGAGAGAAATGAAAGATGAAAAATAAACTGCCATTCTTGTCTTTATTTTTTGCTTGTCTTACTGCATCAACAGTCAGTTCTGCAAATAATGTGTATGGAGAGCATTTAGAAGGATTTAAATATCCTTATCCGCTCCAATATTTTAACTTCTCATCCCAACAGCAAAATTTAAAAATGGGATATATGGATGTTCAACCCCAAAAACCTAATGGGCAAACAGTGGTGGTTTTGCATGGCAAAAACTTTTGTGGTGCAACTTGGGAAGAAACCATTAGTTTTCTAACACAAAATGGCTATCGGGTGATTGCTCCCGATCAAATCGGTTTCTGTACTTCTAGCAAACCAGATCATTATCAATATAGCTTCCAACAGCTTGCGCAAAATACACATGCTTTATTGGATAGGTTAAAGATTAATAATCCTATTTTGTTAGCACATTCCACAGGGGGAATGTTGGCTACTCGCTATGCGTTGATGTATCCCAAACAAACAAAATTATTAGCAATGATTAATCCGATTGGACTAGAGGATTGGAAAGCAAAAGGAGTTCCATATCGTAGTGTTGATCAATGGTATCAGCGCGAATTGAATTTAAGTGCTGAGTCAATTAAGGCTTATGAGTCAAAAACGTATTATGGAGGGGAATGGAAGCCAGAATATGGTAAATGGGTTGATATGCTGGCTGGATTAAATGCAGGTAAAGGACATGAGAAAGTCGCTTGGAATTCAGCACTTATTTACGACATGATTTTTACCCAACCTGTCTATTATGAGTTTCCTAACATTAAAGTACCTACTGTGCTTTATATTGGGACTGATGATACCACTGCTATTGGAAGTGATATTGCCCCACCTGAAGTTAAACAAAAAATTGGTCAATACAGTGTTCTTGGTAAAGAAGCTGCCAAAAGGATTCCAAATGCTGAATTAATAGAATTTGCCAATATGGGGCATGCTCCACAAATGCAAAATCCCAAAAAATTTCATGAGGCTTTGATTAAAACCTTACAGAAATATAATTAATTTTCTCTTTAATATTATTTTATTACAGGCTTATTCATTAATTTAAGTTTAAGGAATAAGCTCTGAAATATCTATTCTTTATATTGCCATGCTTTTAAAAAGGTTTGGCAAACCTCTTCATTTAACTGCTGTAGCTCTTGAGGAGTCGGAATGTTTCCGCTAATCAGCGTAGCTGGATAAGCATATCCCATTACAGCACCGAGGAATGCTTTTGTTGCTTCCTCTGGCTGATCAATTTTAACAATGCCTGCATTGTGTGCTGTTGCAAGAATATCGGTTAACGATCTTTTAATATTTCCTTGAGTACGCTGTTGAATTTTTGGAAGAATTTCCTTCATTTCAACTAATGCAATAATCAGCAATCTTTGCAGACGAATGACGTCAATATTATAAAAATGATTTTGTACAGCCTGCCCAATTTCTAAGAGTAATTGATCTAGGCGCTTATTTTTTAATTCATGTTGTTCAACAAAAGGCACTTCCATTTCTGTTTTTAAATGATCAAAAACTTCAATAAGTAGAGCTGTCTTAGTTGGGAAATGGTTATATAAAGTTTGTCGATTTGTTCCGGCTTTAGCTGCGATAGCTTCTAAACGAACTTCTAATCCATGCTCAAGAAATAGTGCACGCGCTGCTGCAAGGATAGTAGGGCGAATTCGAGAAGGACGACCTGGAGATTTTTTTAACATATGAGGATTTCTTGCACATCTTATTTATTTACTTTACAGTAAAGTAAATAAATTGTCTATAAGTCTGGGGTCCCAGATATGTTTGTTTTTAATTTTTTACATCGTAATGCTTTGTGTTTATTGCCTTTGCTACTTTTTTTGAATGGCTGTGATTCTGATCAGCCTGTGACTAAAAATATTCAACAGGTGGGCATTATCACTATAAAACCAGAAACAATTGAATCTACCTATCAATTGGCTGGAAGAACAGTTGCCTCTGAGATTTCTCAAGTGCGGCCACAAGTGAATGGAGTGGTTGTTGAGCAATTGTTTAAAGAAGGCTCTCAGGTAAGTAAAGGCCAACCCCTTTATAAAATTGATTCTTCACTTTATCGGGATAGCGTTGATGAGGCCGTGGGCAATCTTGCTCTCGCTAAAGCAACAGTCAATTCGACTCGTTTGCAAGCCGAGCGTTATAAAGAATTAATTAAGGTAAATGGCGTGAGTCAGCAAGAGCTTGATAATGCTCAAAGTGCATACCAACAAGCAAAAGCCACCGTGACAGTAAATGAAGCCCTACTGAAAACGGCACGAACTAATTTACGTTATACGCAAGTTACTGCGCCTATTTCAGGACGGATAGGGCGCTCTTCGATTACACGTGGAGCTTTAGTCACGTCTGCTCAAACAGATCCTTTAGCAACGATTCAAAAACTGGACCCCATGTATGTCGATTTGACCCAGTCGAGTGACGAATACATGGCGCTGCGCAAACAGCTTACTGAAAATGGAATAAAACCGAATGAACTTTCAGTACGTTTACAGCTCGAAAATGGCACGAACTATGCGGAACAAGGAACGTTTAAGTTTAGTGATATTGCAGTAGATGAAGCCACAGGAAGTATCACGTTACGTGCTGCGTTTTCCAATCCAAATAATGCTTTATTACCGGGAATATATGTTCGTGCGGAACTTGGAACGGGCACACGTCCTAACAGCATCTTAATTCCTCAAGGTGCGCTGTTCCGAGATACCGAGGGAAATCCTCTTGTTTGGGTTGTTGGAAAAGATAATAAAGCCGAACAACGAAAAATTACTTTAGGGAGTGCGATTGATAATCGTTGGTTAGTGACCTCTGGCTTGAAAGCGGGAGATCAAGTCATTGTTGATGGTCTGCAAGGTTTAAGTGCCGGCATGACGATTGAACCTACCCCCATGAGCTGAGGATGCCCTATGTTGTCGAGTTTTTTTATTGCACGACCTATTTTTGCTTGGGTCCTCTCTATTTGTATTATGGCATTGGGGACGATTTCGATTTTAACGTTACCTATTGAGCAATATCCTGACATTGCACCACCGGGTGTAAATGTCACTGCAAATTATCCGGGCGCATCGGCCAAAACTGTTGAAGACAGTGTTACCCAGATTTTGGAGCAACAAATTAAGGGTATTGATGGTCTCCTTTATTTTTCATCGAGTAGTAGTTCAGCGGGTCAAGCACGCATAAGTCTTAGTTTCGATCAAAATACCAATCCAGATACTGCTCAGGTGCAGGTGCAAAATGCTGTGAATCAGGCGCTGAGTCGATTGCCTCAAGAAGTTCAGCAGCAAGGGATCACTGTGACAAAGTCACAGGGTGATAGTTTATTAGTCTTTGCGCTTTACGATGAAAATGGTACGAGATCTTCTGTCGATATATCTGACTATATGGTGAGTACACTGCAAGACCCATTAAGTCGGGTCGATGGAGTAGGTGAAATCACTGTATTTGGTGCTCAATATGCAATGCGTATCTGGCTTGATCCTCATAAATTAAACAGTTATGGATTAATGCCGTCAGATGTTAGAACCGCCATTGAAGCACAAAATACGCAAATTACTGCGGGAGAATTGGGCGCATTACCCACGCGTGATGGGCAGGCTCTAAATGCAACAGTAACAGCATTATCTCGGCTACAAACCGTGAGCCAATTTGAAAATATTATTTTGCGGACAGAAACAAATGGTGCGGTTGTATTACTTAAAGATGTTGCCCGAGTCGAGCGGGGTGCAGAGAGTTATCAGACGTCTACACGTCTGAATGGAAAGCCAGCTTCGGGTATGTCTATTCAGCTTGCATCTGGTGCCAATGCATTAGAAACCGCTGAGCGAGTTAAAGCTGAGGTCGCACGATTAACTGCCTCTATGCCAGCGGGTTTAAAAGTTGCATACCCACGCGACAGTACGCCATTTGTAGAAGCTTCGGTAAATGGAGTGATTAAAACTTTAGCTGAAGCAATTGTTCTCGTCATTATTGTCATGTTCTTATTTTTGCAGAGCTGGCGTGCGACTTTAATTCCGGCAATTGCAGTCCCAGTTGTATTGTTAGGAACATTTGGTGTGTTGAGCGTACTTGGCTATAGCATTAATACACTGACTTTGTTTGCGATGGTACTCGCAATTGGTTTACTGGTAGATGACGCGATTGTCGTTGTAGAAAATGTCGAGCGGGTTATGCATGAGCAAAATCTTGATGCTCGGCAAGCTACCTTAATTTCAATGCAAGAAATATCTGGTGCGCTCGTGGGTATTGCAATGGTACTCGCAGCAGTATTTTTACCTATGGCATTTTTTGGTGGCTCAGTCGGGATTATTTATCGGCAGTTCTCGGTAACGCTCGTATCGGCTATGGTACTTTCTGCAATTGTTGCTTTAACACTTTCACCTGCGCTATGCGCAACATTACTCAAACCTGCAAATGAAAAACATAAGCAGAGAAAATTTTTTACTTGGTTCAACCGTAAAGTAGAGCAAGGTCAATCAGGCTACCGTACAAAGCTGCTTGCTGTTTTAGGCAAGCCCAAAATATTTATGATCATATTCGTGGGTATTACAGCTTTGTTAGGTTGGCAATATACGCGTATGAATACGGGGTTTTTACCCCAAGAAGACCAAGGCTCGGTTATGGTTCAATTTAGTACGCCTGTAGGCACGACATTAGCTGAAACAGAAAGGGTTGGTAATCAGATCGCAGATTATTTCTTGACGAAAGAAAAGAATAATCTCAATGTGATTTTCATGGTGATGGGTAGAAATAACGCAGGCAGTGGGCAAAATGTGGGAATGGCATTTGCTGGACTCAAACATTGGGATGACCGAGAAGGTAGTGAAAATACAGCCGAAGCTGTGATTGCTCGCGCAAATGCACATTTTAAGTCACTGCGTAACGCACGTGTTCAGGTACTTTCACCCGCTGCTGTAAGAGGCCTTGGGCAATCAAGTGGTTTTGAACTTTGGTTGCAAGATGCTGAAAATAAAGGACGAGATGCTTTGATTGCTGCACAAAATAATGTGTTAAAAGCAGCAAATGCTGATTCTGGCCTAGCAGCAGTACGTTTGAATAGCTTAGAAGATAAAGCCCAGTTACAAGTCGATATCGATCAAAGAAAAGCCAGCGCTCTTGGTTTAGCCCAAGCTGATATCAGTAATACCTTATCTTCTGCTTGGGGCGGATCTTATATTAATGACTTTATTGATAGGGGACGTGTTAAGCGAGTTTATTTACAAGGCGAAGCGAACTATCGTTCTTTACCTCAAGATATTGGGCAGTGGTATGTTCGTGGCGCTACTGGTCAAATGACACCATTTTCTAGTTTCTCTTCTGTGAAATGGCAAATGGGGCCTCAAATGTTGCAACGCTTTAATGGTCTTTCAGCCGTCCAACTTCAAGGCTCTGCTGCAACAGGTGAAAGTTCTGGCGGGGCTATGGATAAAATGCAGCAGTTAGTTGACCAGCAACAAGGCTTTAATCTTCAGTGGAGTGGATTGTCTTATCAAGAGAAGTTAGCGGGTGGCCAAACGATCTGGTTATATTTGGCTTCAATCATCTTTATCTTTTTATGTTTGGCAGCACTTTATGAAAGCTGGTCTATTCCTGTCTCTGTCATGTTGGTTATTCCTTTAGGTCTTATTGGCGCTGTAGTTGCTGCAAGTCTGGCAGGTTTTGTTAACGATATTTACTTTCAGGTCGCCATGCTTACCACCATTGGACTTTCTGCCAAAAATGCTATTTTGATTGTTGAATTTGCAGCAGCCAAATTGGAGGCTGGTCAGGCATTAATGGACGCCATTATTGAAGGTGCGGGTCAGCGATTACGGCCAATTATTATGACATCTCTGGCTTTTGTTGCAGGTGTTCTACCATTGGCTGTATCTACAGGAGCAGGAGCTGTGAGCCGAAAAGAAATTGGTATAGCCGTAACGGGCGGTATGATTTCGGGAACTCTACTTTCTATTTTCTTTGTGCCTTTATTTTTTCTTTTAGTTCGTCGTTTAACCAATAAGTTAAATGCCCAAAAGGCAAAATGATTTTACAAAACAGAATGTCTTTAACAATTAGACCCTCATGCTATAAGAAGCATGAGGGCCTAACTCCACTAAAAACTTAGAATGTATTTTGAATAATGACATCATCGTAAGGAAGTTTGCCCACACGTGGGTAAGGCTGAGAGGCTGACTTACCAACTGCAATCATTAAACACACCACATGGTCTTCAGGTAAGTTAATCAGCTTAGCCATTGCGTCAAAGTCAAAACCATCCATAGGGCAACTGTCTAAACCATGCTCTTGAGCAAGTAACATTAAAGTTTGAGCAAAAATACCAGCACTACGCATAACTTCGTCACGTTGGGTTTGTGGACGGTCACGGTAATATTGATCAATCGCACCTACCATAATATTTTGCACTTCTGGAGTCGCGCCATCCCACACGCGTTTAGCGTCGGCTTCCCACGAGCTTACTTTTGCGCATAACACAATGAGTAAAGAAGCCTCGGTAACTTGTGGTTGATCCCATGCAATGGTGCGAATTTTTTGTCTTAACTCAGCATCTTCAATCACAACAGGGCGCCAGTGCTGCAAATTAAACGCACTTGGAGTATTTGCTAAAACTTCTTGTAATAACTGTTTTTTATTATCGTCAGAAAGTTGAAATGCAGGGTCAAAGCGTTTAACTGCACGGCGGTTACGGATGGCATCAATAACATTCATAAGATTTTCCTACTTGAGAATTGGGTAGCGGTACTCGTTAGTTTTTATAACGTTGGGCTACATCAGCCGAAGAAAAGTTTGGTAGTAATGTGATACGTGATTTTTCAAAATTATTCCATTGATTTTCGTCTTTCAGCACAGGAATTGTGATCGTTTCTTTACGGTCAAAACCAATCAGAGCCGCATCGACCAAATCATTCACTTCCATTAATGGTGGGACTTGGCTTAAGTCGATGCCTGAACGTTCCCAAATTTCGGTTTTAGTTGCAGATGGCAATACGGCTTGAACATGCACGCCATGATCTTTTAACTCTAAATATAAGCCTTGGCTAAAAAATTGGATGAAAGATTTACTTGCGCCATAAATGGTCGAACCAAGTTCAGGAGCTAATCCAAGCACTGAACCTAAATTAATAATGGCGCCTTTACCTTTGCGTAGAAGGGGTTGCGAAATTGCATGAGACAACCGAACAACTGCTGTCATGTTTAAAGTTATAAGTTTTTCAATGTCTTTAATATCTTGAGTCAAAAAGTTTCCGTTCAGTGCAATCCCAGCGTTATTGACCAAAATTTCAATATCAGCATCGTTTTTAAGTACATCTTCAATTTTAGTGATGTCTTCATCTTTTGATAGATCGGCTTGAATGAACTCGACCTGTACACCGTATTTTTCTTGAAGGTCTTTTGAGATTTTATCTAAGCGGTTGGTGTCTCGTGCAACCAAGATTAAGTTATGGCCACGTTGAGCAAATCGGTCTGCATAGACAGAACCAATTCCTGACGAAGCTCCTGTAATAAGTACTTTTGATTGAGCTGACATGTGATGTCTCCACGCTTTAATTTTTAGATGATGACTATAATCTAAAATATACAAGTTTTGATGTCAACCATAATCAATGTATAATTATGACCAGTCGGGTGAATAAAAGTGGGTGCGCCAAAATGAAAGTCAGTAAAATTCAGGTAAAAGAAAACCGAGATAAAATTGTTGAAAAGGCGACTCAACTGTTTCGTAGCAAAGGCTATGACGGAGTTGGCATTGCCGAATTAATGTCTAGCGCAGGCTTTACTCACGGCGGCTTTTATAAACATTTCACTTCGAAGACAGACCTTGTCTCAATTACCGTTAAACATGGACTTGAGCAGGTTTTAAAAAGAATAGAAGGTTTAAACTTAACTCAATTTATTCAGCTTTATGTGTCCCGCACTCATCGAGATAACCGAGATTTGGGCTGCACGCTAACAGCATTATCTTGTGATGCCGCAAGACAGCCAGACGAAGTAAAAGTCGAGTTTGAAGAGGGTATTGAGCAACTTATTCAGTTCATTATGAATGAACGAGCAAAACAGGTTTCTTTGGAAGCGCCAGAGTTGAGAAAGCAAGCTATTAATATTCTTGCTCAATCTGTAGGGGCAATTGCTTTGTCTCGCGCATGCCCAGACCAATCAAACCTTAGCGATGAAATATTGGAAAGCTGTAAAGAAAGCCTTTTAAAGTTAGCCGATTAAACTTTTTTATCTCTCAAACTGGTTTGGCTAAACTGAATTAACCTCGCAATATCCACTGTTCTCTCATAAATAAGTTTTGCTGCATGTTCGCAGGCTTGTTCTAATGTGATGGGACCATTTGTTAGCGAAAAAGCAGCCGTAACCCCATGTTCATAAAGCGCTTGGTAGCCTTCGCCTAATGTTCCTGCAATGACAATGACAGAAACATTGTATGTTTTGGCAATTTGACTCACCCCGAAAACTGTTTTACCACTTAAGGTTTGTTGGTCAAATTTACCTTCACCCGTAATGACCCAATCTGCATTAGAGATTTTTTGGGTAAGCTGATTGAGTTCGGCCACAACCTTAACTCCAGCCTTAAACTCAGCATTTAAGTAACTTTTGGCTGTAAAGCCTAAACCTCCCGCAGCACCAGAACCCGCTTCATTTCGTTTATCGAAACCTAAAAGCTTAAGTGAGACATCGGCAAAATGGGCAAGTGCTTGGTCGAGTAACTCTACTTGAGCAGGGGAAGCACCTTTTTGTGGACCAAAAATATGAGATGCGCCGTTTGGACCACAGAGTGGATTGGTCACATCGGCAGCCAGTAAAAACCGAGTTTGCTGAATACGTGGGTCGAAATGTGTTAAATCAATTTTTGATAGGTTTTTGAGCGCGAGTCCACCAAGGGGTAAAACGTTGTGGTTAGCATCGAGTAAAACTGCGCCCAAAGCACTGAGTAATCCTGTACCTCCATCATTGGTTGCACTACCACCCACGGTTAAAATAATGTCTTTTGCACCTGCGTCTAAAGCATCCAAAATGAGCTGACCTGTGCCAAATGTTGTGCTGTGGCAAGCATCACGCTCTGACGGTGGGACTAACTGTATACCGCTCGCTTGAGCCATTTCAATGATGGCGATTTTCTGATGTTCTAACCATCCCCATTTTGCTTGAACAGACTGACCTAATGGCCCCATTACGGTTTTTTCACGCCATTCACCTTCACAGACCTCTAACACAGCTTCTATGGTTCCTTCACCGCCGTCTGCCATTGGACATATCAGCGTTTCAGCATTTGGAAAAACCTCGTGCCATCCTTTGGCAATGGCTTGAGCGACGCCCAAAGCCGATAGGCTATCTTTAAAAGAGTCTGGCGCAATTACAACCTTCATAAGTTCTCTGAATCTGTTTTTTTCAATTAATTTATACTGCTTAAACCCATAAAAACCTACTTAAAATGACGTAAATTTCAGCTCATTACATCATTTCTATTTTTTAAAAATATAAAGTGAATTATGTTTTTATCTGTAAAAAATAGGTCGTTGTGTTTTTAAGATATTGTTTTTATTTAATTTAAATAATTTTTTGGTTTTGGCTGAATGATTGTAATTATAAAAAATATGGCACATATTATAACTAGCGTTGAGGCTGCCTCTAAATATCATGAGTAAGATAAAAGTGGATTTTTACTTATTAAGATAAACAGCAAATAGCGTAGATATAACCATAATTAAGTTGTGATTTATTGCACCTATAGAATGTGTAAAAAGTAATAAGAGGATGACAAAGTGGATAATTCAGAAGAACAAAAGCATATTCAGGAAAATAACGGCTTTGCACGAATTGAACCCTATACTCATCCTGCGGGCGGATGGGGAGCATTACTCAGTGTCGCTCGAAACTTAAAGCGGCAAGATATTTTAAAAAAAGGTTCGATTACCTTACTCAATATTAACCAGCCTACCGGGTTCGACTGTCCTGGTTGTGCATGGCCAGAAAAGAAAAATGCTCATGCCTTTAACTTCTGTGAAAATGGCGCAAAAGCAGTTGCATTTGAAGCAACCAGTAAAACAGTGACTCCCGAATATTTTGCTGGTCACACGGTGAGTTGGTTATCAGAACAAAGTGATTTCTTTCTAGAAGACTTAGGTCGCTTAACTGACCCAGTTCGCTACGATGCTGCAACAGATAAATATGTCGCAATTTCATGGGATGAAGCATTTCAGATTATTGCCAAGCATTTACATGCCTTAGATAACCCAGATCAAGCTGCGTTTTATACCTCTGGCCGTGCAAGTAATGAAGCGGCATTTTTATATCAATTGTTTGTGCGAAGCTTTGGTACAAATAACTTCCCAGACTGTTCGAACATGTGTCATGAAACCACAAGCGTTGGGTTACTTGATTCGATTGGTTTAGGAAAAGGCACAGTCACCCTAGAAGACTTTGATTTAGCCGATGCAATTTTTAGTTTTGGGCATAATCCCGGAACTAACCATCCACGTATGTTAGGTACTTTGCGTGAAGTGTCTAAACGTGGCGGTAACATTATTGCGATTAACCCGATTAAAGAGCGGGGCCTAGAACGTTTTCAAGACCCACAAGCACCACTTGAAATGATGACTAACGGCAGTACCCCAATTAGTCGTTATTATTTCCAACCTAAAATTGGTGGTGACTATGCACTGATGCTAGGAATTTTAAAGCACCTAAATGAGTGGGATAAAAAAGCACTTACTTCAGGCAAACCAAGCGTTTTTGACCGAAATTTTATTGAGGTGAATACAATCGGTTTCGACGAGATGATTGCCGAGGTCGAAAAAACTGAGTGGGAAGATATTTATAAACACTCGGGGCTATCACCAGAGCATTTAGAAAAATTAGCCAAGCTCTTTTTAGAGTCTGAGCGCTCAATTTTCTGTTGGGGAATGGGCATTACTCAACACCGCCACGGAACAGCCAATGTACATATGTTGGCGAATTTATTATTGGCTCGTGGGCAAATTGGTCGTCCGGGTGCGGGGCTTTGTCCAGTTCGTGGACACAGTAATGTGCAAGGCGACCGAACCATGGGCATTAATGAATTACCTAGCCCTAAATTACTCGACAACATTGACCGCGTGTTTGGAATTAAATCTCCAAGAAAAAATGGGCATGGTGTCGTTGAAACCATTAAAGCTATGGCTGAAGGTGAGGTTAAAGTCTTTATTGGTCTAGGCGGAAACTTTGCAGTTGCAACGCCAGATACGCCGTATACCCAAGAAGCACTTAGAAAGTGTAATTTAACCGTTCATGTTGCCACCAAATTAAACCGTAGCCATTTGGTGTGTGGTAAAGAGGCGCTGATTTTACCTTGTTTAGGCCGTACCGAAATTGATGAGCAGCTTCATGGCCCGCAGGCAATTTCAGTCGAAGATTCGATGAGTAATATTCATTTGTCGGCTGGGCGTAATACCCCAATTTCTGAAAATATTTTATCTGAACCAGACATCGTGGCAAGAATGGCTGAAGCGGTTCTACCAGACAGCAAGATTAAATGGAAATGGTACATTGAAAGTTATGACCGTATTCGTGACTCAATTGCTGAGGTCTTTGATGAGTTCCATGATTTTAATTTACGTGTCTATAACCCGGGTGGTTTCCATCTAGAGCATCCGGCCAATCAGCACATCTGGAACACAAAAAGTGGTAAAGCTCAGTTTATGATTACACCACTGAGTGAAGTCTATGGCGATAAAGAAAATCAATATGCTGCCGCTTATACTGAGAGTAAAGTTTATACCTTAATGACCACTCGCTCTCACGATCAATACAACACGACGCTATATGGCCTCGATGACCGTTACCGTGGAGTTTTTGGGCAACGCCGTGTTTTGTTTATGAACCAAGCAGACATTGATGAAGCTGGCTTTGAAGCAAATCAGTGGGTTGATATTGAAAGTGTTTTCTCAGATGGGGTTAAGCGGATTGTGCATAGTTTCCGTATTGTGCCGTACAACATTCCACGTGGCAGTTTAGCTGCGTATTATCCAGAGACCAATCCTTTGGTGGCGTTAAGCAGTCATGATAAATATGCCAAAATTCCAGCTTCAAAAAGTGTTCCTGTGATTTTGCATCCTGGTGATGCGCCTGCACACTTTAATTTGGCAACGGCAGTTGACCCTGAAGATGCAGATAAGAAAGTAAGTAACCTTTAAATTAACAGCGATATTAAAAATGTAATTCAAACAAATGGCGCTCTAATCAAGCGCCATTTCAAGATAAAGGAAATTATTTTGACACCACATTATTATGGGGTTGAAACATTACAAGTAAAGCGGTTTAAGAAAACCGAATCTGAAAGTGTTTTAGATAATATTGTTCAAGAGCATCCGATTGCTTTGGTATATAACGGCATTTCTCATGCAGTGATGATGGCAACACCTACTGATGTGAGTGTGTTCGCTAAAGGTTTTAGTCTGTCCGAAGGAATTTTAATGAGCTTAAAAGAGTTGTATGCCATTGAGGTTCATGAAAGTGAATTGGGAATTGAAGTGAATATGACCATTTCATCTAGAGCATTTGCTGCGTTAAAAGAAAGGCGACGTATGTTGGTGGGGCGTACAGGTTGTGGTTTATGTGGCATTGAAAGTTTAGAGCAGCTTCAGCTCGATATTTCTAAAATTACCATCGAACCTTCCAAAGAATGGCTTGAACAAATTCCAGTCGCGATTTCTCAATTAAAAGATCAACAAAAAATTACTGCCTTGACGGGTGGCGCTCATGCCGCTGCTTGGGTGGTTCAAGGCAAAATCATGGCTTTATTTGAAGATGTGGGACGTCATAATGCCTTAGATAAATTGTTGGGTTATTTAGCTCAAGAAAACTACGACACCAGTTTGGGTTTTGTTGTTATGACCAGTCGTGCAAGCTACGAATTAATCCGTAAATGTGCTCAGCGTAATATTGGTTTATTGGCTTCAATTTCTGCTCCAACCAGTATGGCCATTCGGCTCGCAAAAATATCTGGCCTAACTTTAGCAAGCTTTTGTCGTGGAGATGATTTTGTTTTATATACATAAAGATCATGCATTGAAATATTGATCAGATCAGTTCAAATGCTAAGAATGATCAAACATAATGGAAATATACATTTCTATTTTGCCTAATTTTAAGTTAAGCACGAACTTTATACTTTATGATCAAAGTTATGTAGTTCAGAGTCTGTCCAAATGTCTTGGTTACAATCACTAAAAGAATGGGCAAAACGTCTAAAAAAACAAATTATTATGCTTTGGTTTGCATCAAAGCATCCTCAAATGCCATGGTTCCCAAAAGTTATTGCTGTGGTGGCTGTGGCTTATGCCTTTAGTCCAATCGATTTAATTCCAGATTTTATTCCTATTTTAGGCCTTTTAGATGAGGCCATCATTTTACCGATACTCATTTGGTTAGCGCTTCGATTTACGCCTCAACAAGTTATTTTCGATGCAGAACAGCAAGCTAATGAATGGCTAGAAGAACATGAAAAAGGGCCACGAAATTATTTGGTTGCTGTACTTATTATTTTAATGTGGCTCACTCTAGCGGTGATGGCTTATTTTTATTTCGGCGGTGGTTTGTAGGTGAATTACGCTTAGAAACCTTATCGTAATTTAACGCCCTGAACATTGTGCTTTGCTACAACTCAAAGGATAATAACGTTTTTATAAGCTTTGAGTTGCAGATAATGAAAATCGTCGCAGATGAAAACTTGGCATTTACCGATTACTTTTTTTCAGAATTTGGCGATATTCAACACCATGCAGGACGCACCTTAACGCACGCAGATGTAAAAGATGCTGAAGCTTTATTGGTTCGCTCAGTCACCGCAGTAAACGAAAGTTTAATTCAAAACACCGCTTTAAAATATGTGGGTAGTGCCACAATCGGCACCGATCATTTAGATATTTCTGCTTTAGAAAAACAAGGAATTACATGGGCGAATGCAGCAGGTTGTAATGCGCAGGCAGTTGCTGAATATGTCATTACTGCTTTACTTCATTTAGATGCCAACCTTTTAGAACAACAAGAAAAATTTACCCTAGGCATTGTGGGGCTTGGAAACGTCGGTAAGCGTTTGGCATACATGGCCCAGTTGCTTGGCTGGAATGTGATTGGTTTTGACCCATTTGTGCAGTTAGATTCAATTAAAAATGTAAGTTTAGAAACCCTTTTGCAACAAGCGAATGCAATTTCAATTCATGTGCCTTTAACCAAAAATGGTGAACATGCGACGTATCATCTTTTTGATGAGCAAGCGTTTGCTGCACTTCAACCGAACACGATTTTAATTAATAGTGCGCGTGGTCCGGTCGTGAAAGAAGCTGCTTTAATCGAAGATATTCAGCGTACTCAGCGTAAAGTTGTGCTCGATGTATTTGAACATGAACCCGTCATATCTGAAGAACTTATAGACATGTTAGCGTTGGCGACACCGCATATTGCAGGTTATAGCCTTGAAGGGAAGGCACGCGGTACACAAATGATTTATGAAGCATTCTGCCAAAAGTTTGGGTTTGATATAAATAAACGTTTCGAGACTCAGTTGCCTGCATGTGACGACTATTTTTCAGGAAATGATTTAAAAGCGGTCTTAAAGCAAAAATTAGCTCAGATTTATGATATTGCTCAAGATGATGCCAACATCCGTGCCTGCATTAAAGAGGGCAAAGTAGAGCAAAAAGCATTTGATTTATTACGTAAGAATTATCCGCTGCGCCGTGAATGGGCAGCACATGGAGGGCCGCAGGCATGAGCTTGAGTTATCAACCAACTTGTTCAATTGATGCCTTAAAAGCACGTGCCAAGCTCTATAACCAGATTCGTCAATTTTTTGCTGAACGTGATGTCATGGAAGTCGAAACACCGATTGTTTCACAAGCAGGTGTCACCGATGTGCATTTAGCTTCTGTTCAGACTTTACGTCATATTAATGGCAAATTGCAGACTCAATATTTACAGACATCTCCAGAGTTTGCCATGAAGCGTTTACTAGCGAGTGGTAGCGGGCCGATTTACCAAATCTGTAAGGTTTTTCGAGACGATGAACACGGACGTAAACACAATAGTGAATTTACCATGCTCGAATGGTACCGCCCGGGTCTAGACTTAAAAGCATTAATGCATGAAACTGCCGATTTATTGCAGACTTGTTTGCAACATCGTTTTGGGGAAGTTCGTCCGTTTATTTTAAGTTATAAACATGCCTTTCAAGATCGTCTTGATATTAACCCATTGCAAGCAACGTTGAAGCAACTCAAAGATACTGCAAATCGTGTGGGATTAAATCTTGATTTAGGCGATGATCGTCTAGCTTACATGGATTTATTATTTTCTCATTTTGTTGAACCAAGTTTAGGATTTGATGCGCCAGTCTTTTTAACTGATTTTCCACCAGAAATGGCGTCTTTGGCAAAAGTGAAAGTGGATGAAGATGGGGAAGAGGTCGCAGCACGTTTTGAGGTTTATATTGAAGGTTTAGAGCTTGCCAATGCTTACGATGAATTGCTCGACGCAGAGGTGTTACGTTCACGTTTTGAAGCAGACAATGCAGAGCGTGCTAAGCAAGGTCTTCATGTTATGCCTTTAGATGAGCATCTTTTAGCAGCGTTGCCTCATATGCCAGAATGTTCAGGAATTGCTTTAGGTATAGACCGCTTACTCATGGTTGCAATGGATCAGGTCAAAATTGAAAAAGTCATTACATTCCCAGCTGAAATTGCTTAAAAACTGACAAATAAAAAAGCCACAATATTGTGGCTTTTTTATTGAGGGTTTATTTAGCTTACGCTTGTTGAATACCTGCAACAACCCAGTCTTGCTGAGAACCAGCAGGTTTAACAAAGTGCCAGATTTCAGTAAATGGTTGTGGCAAGCTGTTTAAATCTTCACTCACAGTACCAGTGAAGCGTACGCTTACAACATATTGACCATTTTCAGTCGCACTATCTACAACCATCGCATTAAGATTGCTAAATTCAGCAACGTCTTGATCTTGGTTTTCCATGATGTCGTTATACATAGAACTATAAAGTTCTGGTGTTAAGTAACGGCGAATTTCTTCAATGTTACTTGCAGTATTCATCGATTGGATGTGATTAAAACGTTGACGTGCAATACGTAAGAAAGCAGCAGGTTCACTACCATCTGGAAGTTGATTGCCATTGCTCGTTGTTGCACCGCCAAAAGGAGCTTGGGTTGCTGCACCGCCACCAACAGATTGACCAAAGATATTTGTATTATCTCCAGCATTACGTGGTGTCGCTTGTGGTGCAGCAGAACGACCAAATGGGTTTTGACCGTCGTTATTTGGTGCGTAAGGATTATTAGCTGCTAATTTTTTTTTTGCGCCCAATTTGCGGAAAACAAAAAAGGCTAAAGCTGCTGCAAGTAATACCCAAAGCCAGCTAGGAATTCCACCTTTTTTCTCTTCTTGTTGCGCTTGAGCAGCTTGTTCTGTTCCAGCTTGAGTTGCTTGATGTTCAGTTGATGTTGGTTTGTCATCAGCTAAAGCATTTGCTGCAACAGCACCTACGGCAGCACCAGCCACACCAGCTGCAACCATTGAACCAACACCCGGACCTGATCGTTGAGGTGCAGTAGCAGGTTGTTGAGCAGGAGTCACTTGACGAGGTTGTTGATAAGACTGGCTTGAAGTAGTAGAGCGTGCCATACCGTGGCTTTTACCACCACCTGCACGTTTAGCTTCAGCAAGAGGCGAAATTGCTAAAGCAGCCATTAAAATACCGGTAATCAAGCCACGCTGGTGTACTTCCATAGGAAATTCCTGTCTAAAATTAAATTGTAATAGTATTTATGAAGGTATTTACGCTAAATTTCAACCATAAAAGTATGTTTTTTTATGTCAATTCATCACTGAGTTGCATTGCCTCAGTTAATGCTTCATGCAGACGGGCAACCGCAATGACTTGTACGCCAGGAATTGCTTTTTGCGGCGCATTACCTCTTGGCAAAATGACATACTTAAAGCCATGTTTTGCAGCTTCTTTTAAACGCTCTTGGCCATTTGGTACAGGACGAATTTCACCAGAAAGGCCAACTTCTCCAAAAACGGCAAGTTGTTGAGGTAAAGCTTTAGTTCGTAAACTTGAAGCACATGCTAATAAAACTGCTAAGTCTGAACCTGTTTCAGTAATTTTTAAGCCACCGACAATGTTGACATAGACGTCTTGTCCGGTGGTTTGAACACCACCATGACGGTGCATTACAGCAAGCAGCATGTTTAAACGGTTTTGTTCAAGACCCAATGCTACGCGACGAGGTTGTCCTTGAGCATCATCAACTAAAGCTTGAACTTCAACCAAAAGAGGGCGAGTCCCTTCACGGCTAATCATCACAATTGAACCCGGAATCGCTTCATCATAACGGCTTAAGAAAATGGCAGAAGGGTTAGCAACTTCACGTAAGCCTTTATCTGTCATGCCAAATACGCCAAGCTCGTTCACCGCACCAAAACGGTTTTTAACAGCACGAATCATTCGATAACGTGAGTCTGATTGGCCTTCAAAGTAAAGTACACAATCCACCATGTGTTCTAAAACACGTGGACCTGCCAGTGCACCTTCTTTGGTCACGTGGCCAACAATGAAGAGTGCAGTGCCACTATTTTTTGCATAACGAGTTAATAAAGCAGCAGATTCACGAATTTGTGAAACACCACCTGGTGCCGATTGAAGTGTTTCTGTATATAGCGTTTGAATCGAATCTAAGATCGCCACGACAGGTTTTTCTTGTTCTAAGACTTCGCAAATACGTTCAACACAGGTTTCTGCCATGACTTTTAACTGGTCAGTAGGTAAGTCAAGACGTTGAGCACGAAGTGCAACCTGAGATAAAGATTCTTCACCGGTAATATAAAGTGCAGAGCTTTTTGCACTTGCCATATAGGTTGCTGTTTGCAAAAGAATAGTCGATTTACCAATACCCGGGTCGCCACCAATCAATACGACTGAACCCGTAACTAAGCCTCCGCCAAGTACGCGATCAAATTCGCTGATGCCTGTCGGTAAGCGTGTTTCATGGGAAAAAGTGACTTTATTTAGAGTTGTAATATTGGCAGCTTGACCAGCATAGCCCCCAACTTTTGGACGTGCGCGGTGAGCGGTGGTTGGCTCAAGTTTGACTTCAGTCAAAGAATTCCATTCACCACACTCTGAACATTGACCTGCCCATTTAAGATGATCGGCACCACATTGTTCGCAACGGTAAACAGTTTTGACTTTGCTCATATTCGACTTCAGTTAAAAACTTCTTAATTAATAGTAGAAACGGAGTATAACAAAACCAAAATAGAGAATCAGTTTTGAAGTGGAATACATTTTGCTTAATTTAAAACAACGAGAATATTAGGTCATTGTCATGTGTTAGTTAATTTAAAAGATTAAGGTCGAGCAGGGGTGTTTTTAATAAACAGATGAAGGACTGAAATGAAATTGAAGATTAGAAAATGGTCAATTGAGTCGTCTTTTTAATTTAAAAATCAGACAAGTTCAAGTCATGTTTTTAGACCGTAAAGTGCGTTGTATTGCTATGGGCTTGTGCGTATTATCAGATTTAATTGTATGTAGCTTGAAATCATCAGCAATACAGATAAAAATCGGTTAGCTGAAAAATTATCAAAAAATATACATTTAAAAGATACCTGCAAATGGTGCGATATCGTCTTTTTGATTTTAGCTAACGGACTAAAAAAAATTACTGGAGTGTATTGATAAGATGTCGAATCAAAATCTGAATGAGCCTCATGAACAAGGTGAGCTCCATCGTAGCCTTTCAAATCGGCATTTACAGCTGATCGCGATTGGTGGTGCAATTGGTACGGGATTGTTTATGGGATCAGGCAAAACGATTAGTCTTGCTGGCCCTTCAATCTTATTTATTTACCTGATTATTGGTGTGATGGTGTTTTTTGTCATGCGTGCGCTTGGCGAATTACTTCTTTCAAATCTTGCCTATAAATCATTTATTGATTTCACAACAGATTTAATTGGCCCATGGGCAGGTTATTTTGTAGGTTGGACCTATTGGCTGTGTTGGATCACCATTGGTATTGCCGATCTTTCTGCAATTATCTATTACTTACAATTCTTCAATAATGGTCTACCTTTCTCGCCAGTCGAAGGTGCCATGATCAGTGTTGCAGCCATCGTATTCATTATGGGTTTGAACTTGTTAACAGTTCGCCTGTTTGGTGAGTTGGAGTTTTGGTTTGCGCTTATCAAAATCCTAGCAATTATTATTTTAATTGCTGTGGGTCTATGGATGATCTTTACAGGCTTCACCTCGACTACTGGTGAAGTGGCATCCTTTACTCATTTGTGGGCAAATGGTGGCTTCTTCCCGACGGGTGTGCATGGCTTCTTGGCAGGATTCCAGATTGCGATTTTTGCTTTCGTTGGTGTAGAGCTTGTCGGAACAACGGCTGCGGAAACTAAAGATCCTGAACGTAATTTACCTAAAGCAATTAACTCAATTCCAATTCGTATCATTATTTTCTATGTGTTCGCATTAATTATTGTAATGTCAGTAACACCATGGAATAAAATTGATCCAGCGATCAGCCCGTTTGTAAACTTGTTTAGTCAAGCAGGCGTTGCGGCAGCAGCAATCTTAATGAACTTGGTTGTGTTGTCATCAGTGATGTCATCAATGAACAGTGGCGTGTTTTCAACAAGCCGTATGTTGTTTGGTCTATCTCGTGAAGATCAGGGACCAAAAGCTTTTGGTAAATTGAACAGACGTGCAGTACCTGCAAATGCATTGTATTTCTCTGCTGCGTGTTTATTGTTAGGTGCAGCATTACAGTATTTTGTACCAAATACCGTTGAGGCGTTTACGCTTGCAACAACACTTTCAACGATTCTGTTCATTTGCGTGTGGTTACTCATTATCTGGAGTTATATCCGTTACTACACTACACGTCCTGAGCTGCATGCAAAATCAACATTTAAATTGCCGGGTGGCCTATTTACATGTTGGATCACGATTATTTTCTTTATTGGTATGATTTACGTGTTGTCTTTAGAGCCAGATACGTTTAAAGCGCTTAAAGTCAGCCCAATCTGGTTTATTATCTTGATCATTGGTTATTTCTTCTTCTATAAACCGCGTCATAAAAAGTAATTAAATTTATTTAGTTATGATCAAACGCTGGCTGAAAAGCTGGCGTTTTTTATGCATATTGTTTTTCTCTTTAAGTTTACTCTTTAGCCGCCTGCATGATCACGGTATACTGCATCGAATTGTTTAAATCAGGTGCTCAGATGCGTCGTGTCATTTGCCTCATCAGTTTATTGAGCAGCAGTATTTTGCTAAGCGCTTGCGGTCAGTCAGGAGCATTACAGCTACCTTCTGATCCGAATTATGACAAACGCGCGAAATACTTGCTCTATCGTAATAAAGAACAGAAACAAGTTGTGCAACAGGATGAACAAGCTGATCAGCCAGTTGAATCATCAGCCCCAACCCAAACAACTTCACCTTAAGCTTTGAAATAAGGACACATTCATGAGTTTCACTCGCATTAATGGAGTATTGCATGCAGAGCAATGTTCTATGGAGCAGCTTGCACAGCAATTTGGCACACCTTTGTATGTTTATTCAAAAGCAGCTTTTGAAAAACATTACTTAGATATGGATCGTGCTTTTGATTTTATTGATCATCAAATCTGTTTTGCGGTGAAATCTAACTCAAATTTAGCTGTTCTTAATGTATTGGCAAAACTTGGTGCTGGTTTTGATATCGTATCAGGTGGTGAGCTTGCACGTGTTTTAAAAGCGGGTGGAGATGCATCTAAAGTTGTTTTTTCTGGCTTAGGTAAAACCGAAGCTGATATTGAAACATCGTTAAATGTAGGCATTGCTTGCTTTAATGTAGAGTCGTATGCCGAACTAGATCGTCTTCAAAAAGTTGCAGCTCGTCTAGGCAAAAAAGCGCCGATTTCTTTACGTGTAAACCCAGACGTAGATGCAAAAACACATCCTTATATTTCAACAGGCCTTAAAGAAAATAAATTTGGTATTCCAAGTGATACCGTTTATGAAACCTATCAATATGCTGCATCTTTACCAAACCTTGAGATTATTGGAATTGACTGCCACATTGGTTCACAATTAACCGAGACTAAACCATTCGTTGATGCTTTAGATCGTGTCATGGTAATGATTGAGGAACTAAAAAAACTTGGTATTACTCTTAAACACATCGATATCGGTGGTGGTTTGGGTGTTTGTTATAAAGATGAAACACCACCAAGTGTTGAAGAATATGCTAACTCAATGAAACCTGCTTTAGAAAAGCTGGGTCTTAAGGTTTATATGGAGCCGGGTCGTAGCATTAGTGCAAATGCAGGTGTGCTTTTAACCAAAGTTGATTTGCTCAAGCCAACGAGCCATCGTAACTTTGCCATTATTGATGCAGCAATGAATGATTTAATTCGCCCTGCATTATATGAAGCTTGGATGGATATCCAACCTGTGGTGCCAAGTTCTGATACTGAAGAAAAAACTTGGGATCTCGTGGGTGCAATCTGTGAGACAGGTGATTTTATTGGTAAAGATCGCTCATTAGCGTTAAAAGAAAATGACTTGTTAGCTGTTCTTGGCGCTGGCGCTTATGGTTTTGTAATGAGTTCAAATTACAATACACGTGGACGTGCCGCAGAAGTGATGGTGTCTGGCGACAAAGCCCATTTGATTCGTGAGCGTGAAACAGTTGAATCCCTTTGGGAAAAAGAAAGTTTATTGCCTGAGGAGTAAATGAAATGTTATTAGAATTTACTAAAATGCATGGCCTAGGCAATGACTTTATGGTGGTTGATCTGATCAGCCAACGTGCCTATTTGGATACAGAAACAATTCAACGCTTAGCCGACCGCCATTTCGGTATTGGTTTTGATCAACTTTTGATTGTTGAACCACCTGATTTACCGGAAGCAGATTTTAAATACCGTATTTTTAATGCTGATGGTTCTGAAGTTGAACAATGTGGTAACGGTGTGCGCTGTTTTGCTCGCTTTGTACATGAGCGTCATTTAACAACGAAAACTAGTATTACTGTTCAAACCAAAGCAGGGATTGTCAAACCTGAACTGGGTCAAAATGGTTGGGTTCGCGTGAATATGGGCTACCCGAAATTTTTGCCGAATGAAATTCCATTCATTGCTGAACAACCTGAAGCTTTATATACACTTGAGTTAGCTAATGACCAAAACATTAGTATTGATGTGGTCAATATGGGCAATCCTCATGCTGTCACTATTGTTCCAGATGTATTAACTGCAGATGTTGCTGGCATTGGCCCACAAGTTGAATCACATAAACGTTTCCCTGAACGTGTGAATGCTGGCTTTATGCAAATCATTGATGAAAAGCATGTGCGTTTACGTGTATTTGAACGTGGTGTAGGTGAAACTCTTGCATGTGGTACAGGAGCTTGTGCGGCTGCTGTAAGTGGTATGCGCCGTGGCTTACTGGGTAATTCAGTTGAAGTTGAACTTGCTGGTGGTAAGCTACAAATCGAATGGCAAGAAGGTGATGTGGTCTGGATGACGGGTCCAACAACTCATGTATATGATGGGCGTTTGGATTTACGTTATTTCCAAGGCTAATAGCATTACCTAAATAGAGGCCTCTTTTATTAACTAAAATGATAAAAGAGGCTTTCTTTTATATACAATAATTTTTTAATTTTATTACTTTATAAAAATATGAATAATCTAATTTTCTTACCTGGCGCATCAGGCAGTACAAAATTTTGGCATCCATTAATTGAAAAATTACCTCAACATTACCAGACAAAAATTATTGGTTACCCCGGTTTTGGGGATACACCAGAATCTCCTCAGGTCAAAAGTTTTGAAGACCTAAAAAATTATGTGGTCGATCAAATTAATGAAGAATCTGTAATTATTGCGCAATCTATGGGTGGCATTTTTGCTGTTGCGGCAGCGTTGCAAAAACCTCAACTGATAAAAGGGTTAGTCTTGATTGCAACTTCGGGTGGAATTAATCTTGAAAGATTTAATGTGCAAGACTGGCGAGAAGCATACCGTCAAGCATTTTTAAGATATCCAGATTGGTTTGTTACCACTAATGCCAACTATGAAGATTTTTTATCAGATATAAATATTGAAACTTTATTAATCTGGGGCGATAGCGATCCAGTGAGCCCCGTTCAAGTGGGTCAATATTTAAATCAAAAGTTTGAAAATTCGACGTTATATGTTGTGAAAGGTGGGGACCATCAATTAGCAGAAAAACATGCCGATGAAGTTTCAGTCCAAATAGAAAACTACTTAAAAAAATAATGTAAATCTTTAACTATTATTTAGCGTGCTATGCGTTAGCACGCTTTTTAAAATTTATCTTTTACTCAAAGCCAATTTTAAAGCAAACAACACAAAAATACTGCCTGTAATCCGGTCCATATATTTCACAAATTTGGGTTGCTTCAGATAACGTGATAGTGGTTGCATAGCCAAAATTAATAAAATTGACCATAAGGTTCCAATCACCACATGAATCATCACAAGCCCCATAATCCAAGTGACAGCCGACGCTTGTGGTGGAATAAATTGTGGAAGAAATGAAATATAAAAAATACCGACTTTGGGATTAAGTAAGTTACCCAAAAAACCTTTAATAAACCAATTCTGTGAAGCAGGGACATTGGAGTTGGTTTCTTGCATGTCTGCAAGTTGGCTACGCGGTTTTAAAATCATATTCAAACCTAGCCAAGCTAAATAAGCAGCCCCCATCCATTTCAGAATATTAAAGGCTAGATCAGAAGCCATGAGTAAAGCCCCTAGACCACAAGCAACCACAATTCCCCATGCAATACAGCCAAGGCTAATACCTACAGCTGCTTGAAATGCTTTCGACTTGCCTTCAAGAGTAGCGGTACGAATAATTAAAGTCGTATCCAGACCAGGTGTAAGCGTAAGTAAAGTAATGGCAATTAAGTAGGGAATGAGTATGGTAGTCATGACAGCAGGATTCCGACGAATACTTAAAATGAAGTGTAATATATAAGGTAGTGAGTTGTTATGCTGTACGATCTTAAATTTCCTGAACAACTACTTTTTGATACACTGAAAAAATAAAATGAGCAAATAAATGGAGAGCAATTTGGATTTTGCATTACAGCTGCTCTCAATGTGGTTAAAAGAAAGAAAAATTCAGAACCAGTCTGAGCACACGATTACAGCTTATGAAAGAGATGTTAAAAGCTTTCTTGAGTTCTGCGAGCTCAAACAAATTGATTTAAGAAATATTGAAGCTTCAGATTTACGTGAATATTTGGCCCAGCGTGTTGAGCAAGACCAGTTAAGTTCAAGCAGTATGCAGCGTCATCTCACGTCAATTCGCCAGTTTATGAAATGGGCTGAGCAAGGGAAATATTTAGAAATTAATCCTACTGATGATTTTAAGTTAAAACGTCAACCTAGACCCTTGCCGGGTATGATCGACATAGAAACGGTTAATCAAATTTTAGATCAGCCAATGCCTGAAAAACCAGTTGATCAGCAATTATGGTTAAGAGATAAAGCCATGCTCGAGTTACTTTACTCAAGCGGTTTGCGTCTGGCTGAACTGCAAGGCTTAACAATTAAAGATATAGATTTTAACCGTCAACTCGTACGTATTACGGGTAAAGGAAATAAAACCCGAATTGTACCATTTGGGAAAAAGGCGAAAGAAAGCTTATTGAATTGGCTGAAAATTTATAAAATCTGGAAAGGCCATTTTGATCAAAATGCTTTTGTTTTTATTTCTCAAAGAGGCGGTGTGTTAACCCCACGGCAAATTGAAAAGCGTGTAAAGCTTCAAGCGCAAAGAGCAGGTGTGAATGTAGATTTGCATCCTCATTTATTACGGCATTGTTTTGCTAGCCATATGTTATCAAGCAGTGGTGATTTGCGATCAGTACAAGAAATGTTAGGCCACAGTAATTTATCTACGACACAAATTTATACACATATTGATTTTGATCATTTGGCACAAGTCTATGATCGAGCTCATCCGAGAGCACAAAAGAATGAATAGATTTAAGAACGATCTTAATAAAAAAGTTGATTAAAATGGCTAGTCTTATACGAATGTAGACATCATTTGTATTTTTTTAGAAATTTGTTTAAGAGAAATAGGGGAAATAGTCAAATTGACCATTTTGATCTTGGGATATTTTGTCGGTACCCCTGAGTCAAAAACATCTCATCTCGATTATTTTAAGGCGATCTTATGTTTCTGACTAATAAGCTAAATAAGATAAAAAGATAATAAAAATCAATATATAAAATAGAGTGTAAAAAGAACGAAATAGCGCCTAATAAGGCATAATATTTTTTTTATGAACTGATGGTTTCATTTTTTTTGTGCTGTTCTGGAAAATTGTGACTTGACCGAAATGCCAAACACATTGCAAGATAGGGTACCTAAAAAATTTTAATTGAAGAGTTAATATACTTTTCTCAACATTTACTTTTGCTAGAACAGCCGAGGATTACATGAAGGCTCTTGTTGCTGTAAAACGCGTGGTTGATGCCAACGTCAAAGTTCGTGTTAAGCCGGACAATAGTGGGGTTGACCTAACTAACGTTAAAATGTCAATTAACCCATTTTGTGAAATCGCAGTGGAAGAAGCGGTTCGCTTAAAAGAAAAAGGAACAGTAACAGAAATCGTTGTTGTTTCTGTGGGTCCTAAAGAAGCTCAAGAACAAATCCGTTCTGCAATGGCTTTGGGTGCAGACCGCGGTATTTTAGTTGAAACCACTGATGAAATTGGCGCTTTAGAAGTTGCTAAAATTTTAAAAGGTGTTGTTGACGCTGAAAAACCAGAACTTATCCTTCTTGGTAAACAAGCAATTGATGATGACTCTAACCAAGTAGGACAAATGCTTGGCGCATTATTAGGTGCGGGCCAAGGTACATTCGCTTCTGAAGTGAAAGTTGATGGTGGCAAAGTACAAGTAACTCGTGAAGTTGACGGTGGTTTACAAACTGTTGAACTGGCACTTCCAGCAATCATTACAACTGACTTGCGTTTGAATGAGCCACGTTATGCAGCATTGCCTAACATCATGAAAGCTCGTAAGAAGCCACTTGATACTAAATCTCCTGCTGATTATGGCGTTGCAGCTGGTACTAAGCTTAAAACTGTTAAAGTTGAAGCTCCAGCAGAACGTAAAGCTGGCGTACAAGTGAAATCTGTAGATGAGCTTGTTGAAAAATTGAAAAATGAAGCGAAAGTGATCTAATACGGAAGGATAAAATCATGAGTATTTTAGTTATCGCTGATCACAACAACCAAGTACTTAACGGTGCTACTTTAAACGTTGTTGCTGCAGCACAAAAAATCGGTGGTGATATTACTGTATTAGTTGCTGGTTCTGGTGCTCAGGCAGTTGCTGATGCTGCTGCTAAAGTTGCTGGTGTAAGCAAGGTTTTACTTGCTGACAATGCTGCTTATGCAAACCAGTTAGCTGAAAACGTAGCTGCTTTAGTTGCTGATTTAGCTAAAGGTTACAAATACGTATTAGCTGCTTCTACAACAACTGGTAAGAACATTCTTCCACGTGTTGCTGCTCTTCTTGATGTAAGCATGATCACAGACATTATTTCTGTTGAATCTGCGAACACATTCAAGCGTCCGATTTATGCAGGTAATGCGATTGCGACTGTTCAATCTGACGAAGCAATCATTGTGGGTACAGTTCGTGGTACAGCATTTGATCCAGTAGCTGCTGAAGGTGGTTCTGCTGCGGTTGAAGCGGTAAGTGATGCGAAAGATGCAGGTATTTCTCATTTTGTATCTGAAGAAATCGTTAAGCTTGATCGTCCAGAATTAACTGCGGCTCGCATCGTAGTTTCTGGTGGTCGTGGTGTAGGTTCTGGTGAGAACTACCATAAAGTACTTGATCCATTAGCTGACAAGCTTGGTGCAGCACAAGGTGCTTCACGTGCGGCAGTTGATGCGGGCTTTGTACCTAACGACTTCCAAGTGGGTCAAACTGGTAAAATCGTTGCGCCTGACCTTTACGTTGCTGTAGGTATTTCTGGTGCGATCCAGCATTTAGCTGGTATGAAAGATTCTAAAGTTATTGTTGCAATCAACAAAGACGAAGAAGCGCCAATCAACAGTGTTGCTGACTACTGGTTAGTTGGTGATTTGAACACTGTAGTACCAGAGTTAGTAAGCAAGTTGTAATTTACAGCTTGTCACTTATTCGAAAAACGCCCTTGTGCTATAAATAGCCAAGGGCGTTTTTTTATTTAGATCATCATTATGAATATCAATTATTCCGCCTCCATAGAGGCCTACCAATTGCATCAATCACTTGTGAGATTGGCACGGGCAGATATGGCACGAGATTATTTATGTATTCGTTCGAAAGATCAGCATGGCCTTTCCAATATTAAAGTTAGTCAGTTGCACATGGGATTTATTTTATATGGGCAACAACAATTAAATCTTCAAACAAAACAAATCAATTTTAGTGCCGGCGATCTCTATATTATAAAACCCGATACGGTTATCGATGCAGTTAATCTGCCTGACCCTATAACGGGTGAATATCTCACTATTCTTGTGCCTATGTGTGACGAAGTCATTCAAGCTGCACAAATGATTTGGGCTAAGCCAGTTGTAGACAGAACTGAAGTAATATTAAAGTTTTCAATTGATGATTTCGCTACATCTTTAGCTGAGTGGCAAGCGGCTTTATTTAATCATGATGTGGTGAAAGCACGTTTATGTATTACCGCTATACTTGTACAGTTATGCCAACAGCATTGTTCTGATGTGCTAATTCTACCACCACCTAAATTGACAAAAATCATTCATGATTGGGTAATAGAGAATCCACAGCACCATTGGCAGTCTAGTGAGTTTGAAATGAGGCTAGGTTTGAGCAGTGCCACACTTCGCCGTAAGCTTAGCCATGAAGAAACAACCTTAAGAGAAACGATTACGCATGCACGGCTTACTTGTGCACTTGAGCTGTTGTATTCGAAAAAGTTACCTATGAAAACTATTGCAGCAAAATCTGGGTACCAGTCTGTTGCTATTTTTCGTGATCGCTTTGTAGAGCGTTATGGTATAGATCCTGCTGTGCTAGCTGCCGAATAAGTCAATTTGAGCGTTTCTTATCGCTTATTGAGCGATTTAAATAGATCAAAACCAATAGAGTTAAAGTATGAAAATACGAAGGACTCTATGATGAATTCATTAAAATCACTTATGATATTATTACTGCTGAGTGCCAGTACAGTTATACATGCAGAACAAACGCCAAGTGTACATCAAGTCGATGGTTACTTTTTACAACCAGTAGGAAACCTTAAGGTAACAGCATTGTTTGATGGCGAGTTGGGATTACCTCGTAGTGATTTATTGGGTATTTCTACTGAAAAAGCCAATCGATTGTTTGCAGAAAACTTTGTTCCTATAGATGAGCATAATCAGATTGTCACAGACTTCTCTGCCTATCTTGTTCAAACACCCACACAAAATATTTTAATTGATGCTGGCACAGCAAAATGTTTTGGTCCAACCTTGGGCCATGTACGTGAAAATTTAAAGAAAGCAGGCGTACAGCCTGAACAAATAGATACCATCTTGATTACACATGCCCATCCTGATCATTTATGCGGTATTACACTTGATGGCAAAATGGCTTATCCGAATGCGAAAGTTTATCTGGCTAAAGAAGATGTAGATTTCTGGACATCGCCAGCGAATGAAGCAAAAGCTACCAATTTTTTTAAGCCAATATTTAAAATGACGCGTGATGCATTACAGCCATATCAAAAGGCAGGGCAACTCGTCGCTTTTACCAAAACGTCTTTTAACGTACCGAATGTTCAACTCATCGTTACTCATGGTCATACTGAAGGTCATTCTTCATATTTAATAGATGGACAAAACGGTCAAAACTTTTTAGGTCTTGGTGATGTTGTACACTATGGTGCAGTACAATTTCCTTATCCTGAAGCAAGCTATAAACCTGATACTGACTCAAATCGTGCTATAGCAGTTCGTAAAAGTATTTTTGAACAAGCCTATAAAAGCCAATGCTGGGTGGGTGCTGCGCATGTTGCTTTTCCTGGCATTGGGCATATTAGTAAAGATTCAAAAGGATATCAGTGGATTCCTGCTCAATATCGGCCTACAAAATGACATTTCAAACTCATTATTTAAGGAAATGAAAAGAATAATGGGTTTACAACAAGGCAAGTATATTTAAGCTAAATATTATTTATTTTGGCTAATAAACTAAGTTTTGTTTTTAAGATTAGATGAAAAGTGCTCTAAAGAGAGCACTTTTGTGTTGTCTATATTTTGGTCGAACTGTTGAGTTTTAAGAAATACATTTAAAACTAGAATTCTCTAATTTTAACTTATTAATTCTAATGAAATTTTTATTGTAAAAAAATGCTATTTTCAGATTGCTAAACTCCCAGTTAACGAGCAGTTTGTGCTATACTATACAGCTATATTTTTTTCGATTTTAGTTCAGTTTTCAGAACTAAATTTTTTGCAAGATCAAGACATATTAGCAGATGGAAATTTCTATCTGTAAGAAGGAGTATGCATGAGCGTATCGGAAATCCGACCGATTGCCATTGAGGATGAACTCAAGCATTCATATTTAGATTACGCAATGAGTGTAATCGTATCTCGTGCATTGCCGGATGTGAGAGACGGTCTGAAACCTGTTCACCGTCGTGTGCTATTTGCCATGCACGAATTGGGCAATGACTATAACAAAGCCTACAAGAAATCTGCACGTGTTGTTGGGGACGTAATCGGTAAATATCACCCTCATGGTGACTCAGCTGTTTATGAAACTATTGTACGTATGGCTCAAGATTTTAGCTTACGTTATTTATTGGTAGATGGTCAGGGTAACTTCGGTTCGATCGATGGTGATAGCGCGGCTGCAATGCGTTATACCGAAGTCCGTATGACTAAGTTAGCGCACGAGCTTCTTGCAGATCTAGAAAAAGACACAGTTGACTGGGAAGATAACTACGACGGATCTGAGCGTATTCCTCAGGTGCTTCCAACACGTGTTCCTAACTTGTTAATTAATGGCGCTGCTGGTATTGCCGTAGGTATGGCAACTAACATGGCACCGCATAACATGACAGAAGTTGTGAATGCATGCTTAGCTTATGCTGACAATCCGAATATCTCGATTGAAGGATTGATGGAATATATTACTGGTCCTGATTTTCCTACAGGCGGTATTATTTACGGTAAATCAGGCATTGTTGATGCTTACCGTACAGGTAAAGGCCGACTACACATTCGTGGTAAGTACCATTTCGAAGAAGATGAAAAGACAGGCCGTACAACCATCGTCTTTACTGAAATTCCATATCAAGTTAACAAAGCAAGAGTTATTGAACGTATTGCCGAGTTAGTTAAAGAGAAAAAACTTGAAGGTATTTCAGAGCTTCGTGATGAGTCTGACAAAGACGGTATGCGTATTGCGATTGACTTGAAACGTGGTGAAAACGCAGAAGTCGTTGTAAATAACTTATTCTTAAATACACAGCTTGAAAACTCATTCAGCATCAACATGGTTTGTCTTGATAACGGACAACCAAAATTGATGAATCTGAAAGATATTATTGCGGCATTTATTCGTCACCGCCAAGAAGTAGTGACACGCCGTACCATGTTCGAATTGCGTAAAGCACGTGAACGTGGTCATATCTTAGAAGGCTTAACTGTTGCTTTAGCCAATATTGATGAAATTATTGAAACCATCAAAACTTCTGCTAACCCAGCTGAAGCGCGCGAGCGTTTACTAGCAGGTGAGTGGGCTGGTGGTGGCGTTATTTCTTTACTTGAAAAAGCTGGCGCTATTTCTGTTCGCCCAGATGAAATCGAAGGTGAAAACCCAGATCGTCCATTTGGTCTAACTGAATCAATTTACCGTTTATCACCAACGCAAGTGGGTGCAATTTTAGAATTGCGTTTACATCGTTTAACTGGTCTTGAGCAAGACAAATTACATGCAGAATATACTGAAATTTTAGGTCAAATTGCTGAACTTACGGCAATTCTTAATGATTTCAATTTATTGATGGCTGTAATTCGTGAAGAATTAGCGCAAGTACTACAACAGTATGGTGATGGTCGTCGTACAGAAATTATTGAATCACGTATTGATTTTAGCCGTGAAGATTTAATTCCTGAAGAACAAGTTGTATTAACGGTTTCACAAACAGGTTATGCAAAAACTCAACCACTTTCAGACTATCAGGCTCAGCGCCGTGGTGGACGTGGTAAGTCAGCAACCTCAATGAAAGATGATGACTTTATTCAACATCTGATTGTGGCTTCAAACCATGCGACTGTACTCTGCTTTACTAACGTAGGTAAAGTGTATCGTCTTCGCGTATTTGAAGTGCCTCAAGCATCACGTGGTGCTAAAGGCCGTCCGATTGTAAACTTGTTACCTTTAGATGCGAATGAAACAGTTACAGCTATCTTGCCGTTAACTGAGTTCCCAGAAAACCATTATGTATTTATGGCGACAGCATCTGGTACAGTTAAACGTGTTGATTTGGAGCAGTTTGCTAACATTCGTTCAAATGGCTTACGTGCAATTGAACTGAATGAAGAAGATACCTTGATTGGTGTTGCGATTACTGATGGTAATCAGCAAATCATGTTGTTCTCGAATGAAGGTAAGGCAATTCGTTTTGCAGAAACTGACGTGCGTTCAATGGGTCGTACTGCTAAAGGCGTCCGTGGTATGCGTGTTAGCTTTGCAAGTAGCACTTTAAGTGAAGAAGATGCAGAAGTTGAAAATGATGAATCTGATGACAACGAAGATTCAGCAGATTTAAATGTCGTAAGTCGCATTGTATCGCTTGTTGTTGTTCCTGAAACGGGTGAAGTGCTGTGTGCGAGTGCCAATGGTTATGGTAAACGTACTCCTGTAAATGACTTCCCAACCAAAAAACGTGGTGGTAAGGGTGTTATTGCGATTAAGACAAGTGAACGTAATGGTGAGCTTGTAGGTGCAGTATCTATTGATGAAAGCAAAGAACTGTTGCTTATTTCTGATGGTGGTACATTAGTTCGTACTCGTGCTGCTGAAGTTGCAATGACTGGTCGTAATGCACAAGGTGTTCGTCTGATTCGTTTAAGCGAAGAAGAAACTTTAGTAGGTGTTGTGTCTATTGAAGCTGTCGAAGATGAAGAAGAGTTTCTCGAAGGAGAAGTTGATACTTCAGAAGTAGATGGCGAAGATGCAGTTTCTACGAATGACGATGTGTCAGAAGAGTAAGTCTTAATTAAATAAAAAAGGAAGCGTAAGCTTCCTTTTTTATTTATGGTTTATTTGGAGTTATTAAAAATAAACACATCATAATTTCGATAATGTAGTGTTTTAACAGATGGATCTTTAGTTGCAAAATTATGAGGTTGACTTACGACAATCAAATCTTGCTTTTGCGTTAAAGCATCTTGAAGCTGTTGTTCACTCCATAAGTATTTTTTGCGTTGTGATTCAAACAATAAACCATCTTTAATTTCTAAAGATGCACTATCTGAATGCACTGTATCCCATTGATTTACAATATATACAGGCTGTTTTAGCTGTAAAAGGAAAGGCACATCATAGAAATAGTAATTGTAGAAAACTATTTTTGTTGATGGTGTCATATATTCAGAAAAACTTGTTTGTCCCACATTATTTTTAGTATCTAAAATACGAACGGAAAATGGGACTGAACTACACAGAACAATTAAACTGATAAAAATATAGTTCAAATAGTTTAATTTCTGCTTTTTATATAACCAGACTAAAGCCAGTGGAAGCATAACCAATAGCGCGCCAATGATATAAATAAATATCGCTTGGTTTTGGAAAAAAGGTTGATGTGCACGCATGAAATGCGGTGTGGCAGCAATACCTATTCCGACAAGCATAATAAATATAGGTAAACCCCAAACCTGTAATTTGGTTTTATATTCACTTTCAAGTACTTGGTTGATAACAAGAGCCAAGAAAACAGCGAGTGGAGGCACAGCTGGTAAAATATAGCCAGCTAGCTTAGAAGGCGGAATAGAGAAGAAAACCGTAACAGAAATAAACCACCATATAAGCAGGGCCAGTAAAGCGGACTTCTTGTAATTTTGAAATACGGTTTTAATAGATCCAAATCTACTCGACAGAATCCATGGTAAAAAGCTGAACATTAAAATAATCAGATAGAAACACCACGGTTGTTTATTATTAAACTCTTTTGAGCTAAATCGACTAAATTGTTGGTCGATAAAGAAATAATGCAAAAATTGAGGGTATTTAAGCTGGACTGCATAGAGCCATGGACTAACCAGTAATATAAATAGCAAAATCCCCAAAGGGTTAAGCAATGAAGGGATTTTTTTCCATTGTTTGGTGTAAAGCAACCACGGTAAGAGAATCATACCGGGAATTAACACACCAATCAGGCCTTTACTTAAGAACGCAGCCGCACCTGCAAAATATCCTAAAAATAAAATAGATTTACGCGCTGAAATTGTGAAATCAACAAAACATAAAACACTGACGGTAATCCATGAAGCAAGCAGTAGATCATGGTTAATATATTCACTACTACCAAAAAACAGTAAATTGGTGCCTAAAATAATGGCAGTAAGTTGTGCTACACGTTCTGAAATGTGCTTTCTAACGAATAAGAATAAGCTGACTAACATGAGTGTAGCTGCTAGCACTGGAACTAATCTCAACACCCAAATATGCATACCGAACAGTTCCATAAATATAGAACTTAACCAATGTAATAGAGGAGGTTTATGCATAAATGGCAAGCTATTGATACGGGGAATCAACCAATCTCCCGACTCAAACATAGATCGACTAATATCTCCGTAGCGTCCTTCATCTGGCACAGAGAGGGGTCTTATCCAAGACAGAACAAACAACCAAATCGGTAAAAATATTAATAAGAATTTGGAACTACGAAGCCATTGCTGCATACATAATCCTTAATGTTGAAATGCAAAAAAACGGTTAAGCAAGAAAGTCACAATTGAAGTCAGGACAATAGCTACACAAACCAATGTTGAAACAGGGGCGCTGAAGTAAAGATTAGAAAGCAAGAGAAAACTCTCATTGAATAAAAAACCTAATCCAGCAACTAACGTAAATTTGGGTAGTGTGTGTCGATGAGAAATATGCTGGGCTTTAAAAGTAAAAATACGATGCCCAAAATAGCTCACCCAATAGGCAAGTAGAAAGGCGACTAAATTTGCATACTGCAATGCAATGTTTCGTTTAAACAAGAGCATGACAATACTGTAGTGTGTAAGTGCCGCCGCGGCCCCAGTCGTGGTAAACCGCGCGAGCTGAAAAATATGTGCAAACATTAGAAACTAGAGAACGTATTTTCTGAGTGAGTGATTGGGTGTTCTTGCTTAATACGAGAATGTTCGGTTGAAACAATATATTTTGGTCGATTTTTAACTTCTGCATAAATTCGGCCAATGTATTCACCTAAAATTCCAATGAATAACAATTGAATGCCACCTAATAGCGTCATGCCTGCCGCAAGAGTTGCCCAACCCGGTACAGAAATTCCTTCAATCAGGGTTTTAATAATGATCCAGACACCGTAACTCATAGCGCCTAAAGCCAATAGGGCACCTAGATAAATACAAATGCGTAAAGGTAAATCTGAAAACCCAGTTAAACCAGACATTGCCAGATTGAATAATGACTTTACGTTAAAACTAGAACGACCATGTTGACGATCTTGCTCTGAGAAATTGATTCCGATACTTTTAAAACCGACCCATGCATAAAGGCCTTTCATATAACGATTTTTTTCTGGTAGTTGTTTAATTGCTTCAACAACTTTTGCGTCAAGAAGTCTGAAATCACCTGCATTTTCAGGAATATCAATAGGTGAGCTTAAATTTAAAATACGGTAGTAACCTTGGGTTAGAGTCCGTTTTAGCCATGATTCAGTAGTACGATTACGAATGCCATAAACCATGTCATAACCATTTTTCCAAAGGTTAATCATGGTCGGAATTGCTTCAAAAGGATGTTGAAAGTCAGCATCAATCAGTAGCGCAACTTCACCATTTACATGGTCTAAACCTGCGCTTAAAGCAGCTTCCTTACCAAAATTTCGTGATAATTCCAGCACAACTAAAGGATAATCTTCGATCATCGTTTGTAAGATCGGAATAGTATCGTCTTTGCTGCCATCATCGACCACAATAATTTCATAGCTAAGATTTTGTTGCTTTAGGCTGTTTGCTAAAGCTGGAATAAATGTCTTTAAATTCTCTGCTTCGTTATAAGCGGGAACAACGCAGGATAAAAAAGGTTTTGTGCTCATTGCATTGCCCCTAGTCTGGTAAGTTGGATGCCATTTTTTTGGCAATCAAGAGGGAACTGATCAGAAGAAAAATATTGGTATTCTTGGATACGTGCATGCTGGATTGGATCTTGCTCACTTGGTGTAGAAAGTGAGGGATGGCACATAATAAGTAAGTGGTCTTTTGCTTGAGCAAGCCAATATTGATTCAGTTCGGCATAATCAGTTTGTTTAAAGTCATAGATACCAGCGAAATATTCATTTTGGCTAAACTGGTAGCTTTGGCATGCCTTTGCTAAGGCATTTGAGCCAAGTGCAGAAAGCATATGAGTTTTAAAACGATAATGGGGTAGATAAATTGGATGTTGTAAATTACGTATCCAACCAGTGAAATTTTTCTCTTTTAAAAGCTGTAGCAAAATATCCCGTATAAACGGAAATTGATGAACATGTTGGTGTCCATCAATAAAATCGGGTTGCTTTCCCATGACTGAAACAAAAGCATCCCATTGTTCTTCAATACATTGGGTAATTAATTCACGGTTAAGATTTGATGACCATGCGCGAAACATAAGTGCAGGTAATGAGAAGACTGTATTACCTGAAGTAAACGCATGAGTAAAATTTAAGTGGAGACCAATATCAATTTGATTCGAGAAAGGTTTGAGTTTGGCAGCAGCTGTTTCCCAGAGTTCAGATTGAGTCATACATGAGGTCGCTTGAAGAGCCCCTTTTTCAATTAACTGAATAATTGCATGAGATATCTCTGCATTCATTGCAAAGTCATCTGCGCAATAACATACCTTTGCCATATCAAATTCCGTCATAGAGCAGGGTAGCAGAGTTACCCTTTTAGGCTGCTGAAAAACTAAACAGTTTTACTATGGAGAAATTTTCTTAATTTCAACTTAAAGTTTTTTTAAGGTTTTATGACAATTGTTACCAATTAATAATTTGAATTTATTAGTTTTTTTATATTTTTATGGTCAATGGTTTTTAAGGAATGACTTTTAACTATCAGATTTTATAGTAAATAAAAATATAATTTATGCTCCAAGTTTAGAAAACTCTTCACTTGGAGGTTTTTAAGCGTGAATATGCCCAGATTAAAAAAATAAGACCGATTGTCGCAAGAAAAATCAGTTTTGGTACAACTGTGGCTAAAGGAACACCCATCTGGTTAAGTTGCACAAACATTTGTACCCCATGTGTTGATGGTAAACACCACGCAAACCATTGTAACCATTCGGGCATTGCTTGATGTGGCCATGCCGCACCAGTTAATAAGAATAAGGGTACAGAGCTAAACACAATAATATGTCCGGCACGTTCTGGCATATCTAAAAGTGAGCCAATCAACATGCCTAATCCAATCACACAACTAATGAAAATAGGAACAGCAACGAGTAAACCTGTGAAGTTTCCACCGTGTGGATAGTCGTTGAACCACAACGTAAAACCAAAAAGATAAAAACTACTTAAACAACCAATGGTAAATATACTTGCGAAAATTCCAGCGAAGCGAACAGCTGTAATTTTTTGGTGTTGCTCACGGTAGCTTGCAATCAGCATCGCTAAACCTAACACAATGGTTTGATGGATAATTAAAGATGCAACAGCCGGAAAAATATAACTTCCATAGCCTGAAAGGGGGTTAAATAAAGGAACCTGATGAATAGAAAGCGCGGGTTGGAAATGAGTGCGCTCTCCAAATTTTTCGACATATTCTTTTAAGGTCGCTTCGATGGATGTAGCTAAGCCTAAACCAATTTCTTTAGTTTTTAAAAAGTTGGTTGTACTTAAATATAAGCCAATTCCGCCAGTTTCTCCACGACGTAAGCTTTGCGTTAGGTTACTTGGTAAAAGTAAAATACCATCTGCTTTTTGCTCGCGAACCATTTGTTCTGCTTGTAAGAAATTGCTTGTAACAGTAACAATATGAACATGCGGACTATTTGCACTTTGACCGATTAATTGAGACGTTAGGAGGCTTTGTTCTTCATCAACAATGACAATAGGAATTGATTCTGCCCGCTCAGCTTTATAGGCGGTAGGGTAAAAAAAACTATAAAGAATGACCGATAAAATCAGAGTCGTGAAAACTGAACTATTCCCTACAATATCTTTAAAAGTTTGCAAATATGCATTTAAAAACTCTTTCATTATGCTGCTCCCTGAATTAGTTTTTTAAGAAGCAGACAACTTAAGAAGAAATAAATAAGGCAATAACCCATAAGTATTAAAAAAGGAATCATTGAAATAAAAACTGGACTTCCAATGACCCATTGTTCAGTTTGCAGCTTGGCATAAGGGGTATAGGGAATAATGAGTGACCAAAATTTAGTAAAAATCGGTGCATTATTCAAAGGCAGGGTAACGCCTGCAAAACTTAACGATGACCCACCATAAACAGCGATAAAGCCAAAAGTTTTGCTTAAATTTTTGGTTGCTAAAATCACTGTGCTGCTAATCAAAGCATAGGCAAAATAAAGTAGGAATTGTGCGCATAGCAATAAACTAAGAGAACCCGCTACAAACCAGCCTCGGATTTCGACTAGCCAAAACATCCATAACCATGTCCAGAAACAAAAAATAAGGCTATAGAGCAAATTTTTAGCCAATAAACCTTGAATAAAACTTTCTCGGTTAACCCACTGGGTTAATGTGCCACGTTTCAGTTCTTGTCCAATCGCAAAGGCAACACAACAACAGAGTAATAGATGTAATACGGCTGGAACCATGAAGGGTTCTAAATAAAACTCATAGCTCATGCTTGGGTTATAAAGCGTTGAGATTTTGACATGAGCGGTAGGAACATCTAAATAGGGGATATTATTTGCGAGATAACTCTGGCCTGCGTAGTCTGCTAAAGCATTGAGGGTACTGATCAACATTGCTGAAGAAATTGTATTCCCGACACTAAAAAAAGACTGGTTAAATGCAATGCTGATTTGAGCATCTTGCGCTTTCACAAAGCGTTTTTCAGCGCCGTCTGGAATGAAAACATAGCCCCATATTTGGGTTTCATTGAGTAGTTGTTCCGCTTCTGTGGAGCTTGCCGTAACTGTTTTAATCTCTACCGTATGATTTAACGAAAGATACTTTTCAATATTACGGCTAAGTTCACTTTGGTCCTGATCAATAATCGCAATCGGTAAGTGTTCAGCTTTACCTGCGTAGAACATGCTGCTAAACATAAAAATGATAAAAGCGGGGATGAGTGTCACCATACACAAATCCCATTTGTTGCTTTTTAGATAGTTTAGTTCACGTAATATACTGGCAAACATGCTTTATTTTTCTTCTTTAATTTTAAATAGAACACTCATCCCAACTTTTAAATCTTGCACTGGACGCTCAGGCACAAGATGCAGTTTAAAGCTGCGAATATCATAGCCTCCAGTTTGGCGAGTCGTTTTTATGGTGGCAAATTCACCTTCAGCATCTATATTTTTAATTTTAAAATTCACATTCTGATTAAGTGCTGGAATGAATCCTTCAAGGGTTTTATTTTTATAAACAGAGGCATATTGATTTTCACCCACGTTTAAGCTTACCCATAAATCATCATCTTCTAAAATGCTGACAACAGGTACACCCATAGCGACTAACTCAGAAGGTTTGCCATAAGTTTTTGAAACTGTACCTGAAATAGGGGACAGTAAACGTGTTTCTTCCTCTAGTGCTTTTGCTTCACCTACAGCTGCTTTTGCAATTTCAACCTGTGCATCTGCTGTAGATTTTTGTTGGCTCGTACTGCCACGTTTTGCACGAGCATATTGTTGATAAGAAGCTTCACTTAATTCTTGAGCAGAAGTTTGTGCTGCGAGCATTTCATCTCGTCTTTGACGCGAAATGACACCTTGTCTATATAAATTTTCACCACGTTGGTAAGTGGTTTTTGCAAGGTTTGCTTGTGCTTTTGTGCTTTGCCAGTTGGCATAAAGTGTATCGATATTCTCTTGTTGAGAACCACGATCTACCGTAGATTGAAATGCTAAAGCAGATTGTAAGGTAGCCAAAGCTTGTTGCTTTTTAGCTTCTATTTCCGGGCTAACTAAACGAACAAGTGGCTGGCCTTTGGAAATTTTCTGGCCTTCTTGTACATAAATTTCTTCAATACGACTCGGAACTTTTGTGCTTACGTGAATAGTTTCGGCTTCAACTCGGCCTTGTAGTTCAATAGGCTTTGGCTGATAACTTTTCCACAAACCAAAAATAATTAAACCTAATAGGGCAATAATAATTACACCAATAATCAGTTTAATTTTTGAATTTTTAGGTGGTTTGGAGTCACTTTTATTTGTGCTTGATTCTTGCTGATCACTAACTTGATCATCTTTTTGAACTGGGTTGGTTTCTGCTGTATCCGCAACAGGAGCATCTTGTTCTGAATGAGCTGAGTCTTGATTCATTTTATACTCCCCTTAACGAATATAGTCGGTATGTGGTTGATTAACGTATGCTTTAAACTCATCAATTGAGCCGTGACTTTGTAGTAAAGTCGCGAGTGACATGACATATTTATAAGCATTTAAAGCCATTTCAGTTTTTAACGCGCTTAATGCATTTTGTGCATCAATTACTTGGGTTGCTGTACCCATTCCTTCACGGAAAGAAAGTTCTTGGATACGTAGGTTTTCTTGAGCGGCATTTACGTTTCTTTGTAAGAGCTGATGACTTTGTTGAGCAGAGTTAAGTTCGTTATATGACTTATTCAAAAGAGCTTCAATCTCTTGTTTAGTTCGCTCAGTCATGAGTTCAGAGGCATAGCGCTTCAATTCGGCAGCGTGAATATTCTTATTTTTATCTACACCTGAAAATAGGTTGTATTTTGCCATTACACCGACAATCCAGTTTTCATTTTTATCGAGAGCATATTCACCAAAAGCAAAAAGACTTGGTTTTTTTGCAGCTTCCTGAGCTTGAATATTTACATTAGCCAGTTGAGTATCCATCTGCATTTTTTGTACAAGGCTAGATTTTTGTGAATAACTGCTTAAAAGTGATTCTAGAGACTGGCTTGGGGTGTTATTTACAAATAGTGGCGTACTTAAATCTATATTGTTTTGTTGATGTAAAAGATTATTAAGACTAAAGCGACTGGCATTTAAGTTGGCTTGAGTATTTTGTAAAGTACGTTCTGCATTATTACGCGCGACTTCAAATTGCATGCGTTGCCCTTTACTAATAAATCCCTGTTGTTCGAGTTTTAGGGCATTGCTGTAATGTTTCTGCATCGCATTAAAGTTAAATAAGCTACTTGTGACCAGTTGCTGCTGTAATTGAACATTAAAGTAACTTTGTACCACTTCAAACCGCTGTATATCTTGTTGTTGCTGGCTTGAAAGCTCCGAACGCTGTGCTTGAATATTTGCTAGTTTTTTTGCACTGCTAGTTAAGCCGCCTGTATAGAGTGGCATAACGACCGAAATAGAAGGGCGTACTACCTGATCTTCAATGGTCAGATTCGCATAATCTGGAAATCGGTTTATACCGTCATGTATGGTTTGATTGGCGCCTTCTTGAACTTGTCCCAGCACATCCGATGGAATGACATTGTTCCACTGTGAAAGCTTGTCATTGAGTCCTTGACTTAAATCATTCTCAAGTTTTTGTTTAAAAGAGCCAAGAGGTACATCTGTTTCACTATGAAAAGCATATGCTCTCACATTTAAATCAACTCGAGGTAATCCGAGGCCCTTTACTGCTTCAGCTTCTAATTGAGATGCTTGCTGTAATGCTTGGTTGGCTTGAGTACTATATGAACTTTTCAAAGCTTGTTGTTCTGCTTCTGCATAACTTAAGCTTTGGGCATATAAATGATTAGTGAAAAAAAAGCCTAAAGCCAAAGCAAGATGTTTAGGTTTAAATGAAAAGGGAAAAATAGACTGTCTATATCGATGTGCTGGCATTTTAAATAACAATTTCTGGCATCCCTTATAGTTTAAATTTCTTGTTATTAAATTCAATTATCATATTGTTTATTATACATTTGTATAAAAACATTTTGATTTTAGCTCCTTTAATTATTGAATTTACTAAGCCAATATTTTTTCTAATATCTATCAAGGTATGTGAAATTATAATCACAAGTCAAGTTGATCTTTTTGCTTAAAAATCTTTTTAAACTTGGAAGGCAGTAATTAAAAGTAAGTAAATAACGGCACTAGTAATTGAAAAAATAAACTTAAATACAGTCCAGCATTGAAATATTTACTTGAGAAGCTGCTGCAAGCTTAAGCAATCTGTGGTTAAATGCCATTTTTATTGTGTTTGACTTTATACAAGGGAAAAATCATGCGCGCGTACAATTTCTGTGCTGGTCCTGCTGCATTACCTACTGCCGTTTTAGAAAAAGCTCAACAAGAATTGTTGGATTGGCAAGGTAAAGGTCTATCCATCATGGAAATGAGTCATCGTAGTGCTGACTATGTTGCTGTGGCTGAAAAAGCTGAAGCAGATTTACGCAAGCTAATGAATATTCCAGAAAACTATAAAGTACTGTTTTTACAAGGCGGTGCGTCATTACAATTTTCTGCGATTCCTTTAAACCTTTTAGGTAAGAACAGTAAAGCTGATTATATTGATACGGGCATCTGGTCTGAAAAAGCATTAAAAGAAGCAAAACGTTATGGCGACATTAATGTTGTAAATGCTGGTATTAAAGTAGATGGTAAGTTCGCAATTTCTGAACAAAGCGAATGGAATTTATCTGACGATGCAGCCTATGTACATTATGCGGATAATGAAACGATTGGTGGCTTACAGTTCGCAGGAATTCCTGATGTAAAAGCTCCACTCGTTTGTGACTATTCATCAAGTATTTTATCTGCTCCATTAGATGTGACCAAGTTTGGTTTAATCTATGCTGGCGCACAAAAAAATATTGGTCCTGCTGGTTTAACAATTGTCATTATTCGTGATGACTTACTTGATCAAGCTAAACCAGAAATTCCAAGCATTTTAAAATATGGTGATCAAGCGAAAAATGGTTCTATGGTAAATACGCCATCGACTTACGCTTGGTACTTGTCTGGTTTAGTATTTGAATGGTTACTAGAGCAGGGTGGGGTAGATGCTATCCATAAAGTTAACCTTGAAAAAGCTCAGTTGTTATATGGTTATATCGATTCAAGCGATTTCTACAATAACCCGATTGCAATTCCGAACCGTTCAATTATGAATGTACCTTTTACCTTGGCAGATGAAGCTTTAGACAAGCAATTCTTAAAAGAAGCTGAAGCAAACCATTTGTTGAATTTAGCTGGACACCGTTCTGTAGGTGGTATGCGTGCAAGTATTTATAATGCTGTACCATTAGAAGGCGTACAGGCTTTAATTAGCTTTATGGATGATTTTGCAAAACGTAATGGTTAAGCAAATCAAATAAATAAAGCCCTCAAATGAGGGCTTTATTTTTGAATAAATTTTATAAACTAAAAAGGCACTAAACCAAGTTGGTGCATGAATATGGCAGCTAAAAACATACCCAATACAAAAAAGCAAAACGCACCAGTATCGACCTTTACGCGCAGGCTACTAGATTGAATGAGGCTGGTAGTTTGTTCGGGTATAATCTTCATTCAATAACCTAATTATTAAAATATTAGTGAAATTCAATTAGTTTCACCCTTTTTAGCACAAATAGTCGCCTGAATCCAGATATTACCGCGAATATATTCGCCAATATTAAAGTTTTTATACAAATCGTTTTTGGTCGCAATGCGCACTAATATGGCAGGAAGATCATCTTCTAAAACCAAAGTGACATCATAAAGGGTATATTCTGCCCCCATAAATGTCATAGAAGTTTTGCCAACAATATTACCTTGGAACCATGCTTCATCTTCTTGACCAAGATTTTCGCCATATAAATATGCGACCATTTTAGAAAAATCAACAGTTACAGGTTCTTGATCTTCTGGGGTTTTTGGCTGCCATTCATTAATGAGTTCCTGCAAATTTTCAGGAGCAATACCATTATGTTCAGTCAAAATTGCATTTAATGCACGATGATGTTTAATTGAAGCTGGGTCATCAACAACAATTTTCTCACCTGCTGGAACTGGTTCTAATTCATAAGCCCATGCATTAAATTGAACTTGATAGTTTTGATTTTTGTCATATTGACAAGCGTTAACGCTAAATAAATTATCAAATGCATAAACAGTTGTATTTTTATTTAGTCTTAAACTTAACACGGCTTGCGTTGCAGAGTCACAAGTAATGATACGTTCAATTTTTGCATTATATTGATATGGACTTTCAAAACTCGGAAAAGCTGTTTTGAGTGCTCGAGGCTTTTGGTTTTCAACAGCAATAATCTGGTTGATTGTAACTTTTTGGTTTTGCGGGCCTTGAATCAACCAAAAAGATTGATCCATATCTTCTTCATGTTCACATAAGCCCATTGGCATTACAGGTGCATCAAGTGCTAGTCCTAACCATTTTGGTACATCTGTTTCAGGATGGGACGTCAATAGATTCCAATGTTCGCCATGACTACCAAAATTTTGGTCATTTACTTTAATTACTTCTGGACTGTTTTGATTTTTCATAAGCACGATGCTGTTGGGTTCACATTACTTGTTATATTAAATCGAGGGTGTTTACTATTTTTCAAGTCATCATGTGTAAATTCTCTTGTAAAAGCACATATTTAGTTATTTTAAGAGAAATGCGGCTTCTATTTATAAATTAAAAGTAAGCTTCCTCTATAAAAACTTTAATGTTGAAATTAAAAATAAGTTTAATGTTTATTTCTACTCACCTTCGAAAAGCATCTGTTAGACTTAGATTTTTAGTGGAAATAGAGAATAACGTGCTGCCATTTAAGCTATGGGTAGACGCAGACGCCTTACCAAAAATTTTACGTGAAGTAATTTTGCGTGCATCAGATCGTTATCAATTAGAAGTTATTTTTGTTGCCAATCAAAATGTTGGGATTACACCTTCTGTTCGTATTAAGTCAATACAAGTTTTAAGTGGTGCAGATCAGGCCGATAAAGAAATAGTTGATCGTATGACTGAAAATGACATTGTCATTACGCAAGATATTCCACTGGCAGCTCAAGTGATCGAGAAAGGGGGCGTTGCTATTCATCCACGTGGTGAAGTCTATACAACTGCAAATGTTAAAGCACGGTTACATCTGCGTGATTTCATGGATACGCTTCGTGGTGCGGGTGTGCAAACTGGTGGACCACCGCCTATTTCCGAGCGAGATAAGCGTGAATTTTCAAGTTCATTAGATCAAACAATTTTAAAGCAAAAACGTAAAACAGCTAAGTGAGCATCACATGCCATCGCAAACCAATTTGGCTTTAACTTATGCCTTGTTAGTGTTCATTTGGGCAACCACTCCATTGGCTATTGTTTGGAGTGTGTCTGATTTACATCTGATGTGGGCACTGTTGTTACGCTTTTTTATTGCATTGCCTTTGGCAGTAATCATATTACTGATTTTAAGAACACCTTTTCCGACTCATCGACAAGCAGTTCACAGCTATATTGCTGGATCTTTTAGCTTAATTGGCTCCCAAATTTTTACTTATGCTGCAACCCAATATTTGAGTTCAGGCATGATTGCACTTATGTTTGGCTTAGCACCTATTATGGCAGGGCTTATTGGTCGGTTTGCATTTGGCCAGCAACTTTATAAGCTGCAATGGCTGGGCATGGCAATTGCTGTCAGTGGGTTAGCCATTATTTGTCTGAGCGGTGCAAATCAGCATGTGCATCCGTTTGGTATTGTCCTTATGCTGATCAGTGTGTTTGTTTATTCTTTTTCAATTTTCTGGGTTAAGAAAGTTAATGCGCAGATCCAGCCGATGGCTCAGGCAACAGGTTCTATTTTAGTGTCTTCTATTTTTGCTAGTTGTTTTATTCCATTTATTTGGCAATATGCACCGACACATTTACCAGAAGCTAAATCTTTATTTGCCTTAATTTATACGGTACTGATGGCTTCATTAGTCGCCATGTTTTGTTATTTCAAACTTATACAAAATATTCAGCCAACAACTTTATCTTTAACGACAGTAATTACACCAATGTTAGCGATGATGATTGGAGCTGCTTTAAATCATGAACAACTTTCGATTATGGTTTTTGTAGGAGCTTTAATCATCTTGTCTGGACTCTTTTTATATTTCTATAAAGACATTCAGGCAAACCGGAACTTTGCTCAACATATGAAGTCTAAATAGGAGAAGATTTGGGTAATTTGTTGAGCTTATTCATTAAATTGTTCTAATTCGTAGCGAAATGCATGATCAAATTGATCTCCTAACTTAAGTAGTAGAAAATAGCGCAGCAATATAATATTAGGATTGTTAAGGGAAGATCAGAACTTACTGATTTTTAAACCTTAATACAGCATCTAACGATATGGCCAAATAGTAAATGTGAATGTAATTTGACATTGGCATCTGCTATTTCCCATCAATCACCTTGGATTTAGAAGGTATGTTTAAACCAATCTCACTGTATATAGGGTTGAGATATACTCGCGCAAGACGCAGTAATCATTTTATTTCTTTTATTGCATTGGTTTCGATGGTCGGTTTGACACTAGGTGTCGCAGTGCTGATTACGGTACTTTCTGTAATGAACGGTTTCGATCGCGAATTGAAAAACCGTGTTTTGGGAATGGTGCCGCAAGCGACAGTTTCATCTACACAAATCCTTACGGATTGGCCTGAACTGGTAAAGCGAGTTGAACATCATCCACATGTAACTGGGGTTGCACCTTTTACCCAATTGCAAGGTATGTTAACCGCGCAAGGGCAAGTCGCTGGTATTATGGTGACGGGTATTGACCCAAAATATGAAAAAAATGTGTCTATCATTCAAAATCATATTGTTGCCGGGAGTCTAGATTCACTTAAAAAGGGTGAGTTTGGTATTGTGCTTGGTAAAGATATGGCTGATTCATTAGGCTTACGCCTAAATGACAGTGTGACATTGGTTTTACCTGAAGCAACACCATCTCCAGCCGGTGTTGTACCTCGTTTCAAGCGTTTTAAAGTGGTGGGTATTTTTAGTGTAGGCGCTGAAGTCGACTCTATGGTGGGTTATATCGCCCTATATGATGCGTCAACCTTATTACGCCTACCTGATGGTGCTCAAGGTGTTCGTTTAAAACTAGATGATATTTTTGCCGCGCCACAAGTTGCCGATGACTTGGTAAAAAGTTTACCAAGCAATTTCTATGCAACGAACTGGACCTATACGCATGGCAATCTGTTTAATGCCATTCAAATGGAAAAAACACTAGTTGGTTTATTGCTTGTACTTATCATTGTGGTTGCAGCATTTAATATTGTTTCGTCGTTAGTCATGGTTGTGACTGATAAAAAATCAGATATTGCCATTTTACGTACATTAGGCGCGTCGCCATCAATGATTACTAAAATCTTTATGGTGCAAGGTACCGTGATTGGTGTGATTGGAACAGTTGCTGGTACAGTTTTAGGTGTAATTTTAGCTTTAACCATTAGCGATATCATTTCATGGTTTAACAATGTGTTGGGCTTAAATCTATTCGATGCTTACTTCGTGCATTACCTTCCTTCTTATTTAAGATGGCAAGATGTGACGATTATCGTGATTGTTTCTTTACTTTTAAGCTTCTTGGCGACTATCTATCCGGCGCTTCGTGCTGCCAAAGTTCAACCTGCCGAGGCACTGCGCTATGAGTAAAATTGTTTTAGAAGCGAAAGAAATATATAAACATTTTGATGACGGTAAATCTAAAGTTGAAGTCATTAAAGGTCTTTCTTTACAAGTTGAAGCAGGGCAGTTTGTTTCAATTGTAGGTGCGAGTGGTTCAGGTAAAAGTACTTTGCTTCATGCGTTAGGTGGTCTAGAGCAACCAACACAGGGACAAGTATTTTTAAATGGTCAGCGTTTTGATAATTTAGGTGAAGCCGAACGTGGTTTTCAACGTAACAAATACCTTGGTTTTGTTTATCAATTCCACCACTTATTACCTGAGTTTTCTGCGCTTGAAAATGTGGCAATGCCTTTAATGCTTCGAGCAGACAGTCAATACAAATCGGTAAAAGCGCAAGCTGAATATTTACTAGATCGAGTGGGATTATCTCACCGTATGGATCATAAACCTGGTGAACTTTCAGGTGGTGAGCGCCAACGTGTTGCTTTGGCGCGTGCTTTAGTCACTAAACCTGCTGTAGTTTTAGCGGATGAACCAACCGGAAACCTAGACCGTAAAACAGCTGTTGGTATTTTCGAATTACTGACTGATCTTAAGAAAGAGCTCAATATGGCTATGCTCATTGTGACTCATGATGAGCAGTTGGCTCAGGCAGCAGATTCAATCTTGCATATGGAAGATGGTCTGTGGGTAAGCGGTTCTTAAAAAATTGTCATTAAATCACATTGTTAAAGCCCACTCAGTTGGGCTTTAATTTTGCCCCTAAAAAGATAACGATATGATTTTAAATGTTAAAGCTTATTTTAGTGGGGTGGATTGTAGGTATTGCATTTATGGGAATAGATATTCCTCTCATAACGCAATATGGTTGGATTGGTAAAGTTTTGCTCTTTATCTGCTTAATTTTTTATATTTTTAAGCGGCATCTTGTTGTTAATCGTCCCATATTAAAAGGAGTTTATTATTTAATCTGTGGTCTAAGCCTTTTTATTATAGGCCATCAGTATGCTCAGTATGCCTTAAATGAAAGACTACAACTACGGGAGATGCAACCTGAGTCTTTAGAGATTGTTGTCTATATAGACCGAATAAGTGAAGAAAAAGATAATAAGACACAGCAACTCGCTCAAGTTCTAGGGCGGTCATCTCATGCGGTGAATTGGTTGCTATATTTAAAAAATGAAAATGAGAGTGCATTAATCGAGGAGCCAAAATTACAATTAGGTCATTACTATCGAATTTCGGGTAAAACCAGACCAGCTCATAGTTATGCCGTATCAGGTGCTTTTGATCAAGAACAATGGTTCATTCAACGAAACATAATGTCAGGTTTCAGTGTTCGGCATATTGAACCTTTAAGCTCTAATGAAATTTATCGGTTGGGGTATCAAAATCACTTAAAACAGCAACAAAATTTTTTTACTAGACAACATTTAAATATAGAAAAACTCCGTCTAAAATTTAGATTAATGCTAAAAAAATCTCCATTTCAGAATAAAGGATTGCTATTAGCGCTTTTAACAGGGGATGAAAGTCTTTTAAATGAAGACATTAAAAATCAATTTAAACAGTTAGGAATTTCTCATTTATTGGCCATTTCAGGGCCTCATGTTCTCATTTTTGCAATCTTGTTATCTTGGGGATTACATCAATTAGTACGACGTTATTATCCTCAGCTTTATTTGTGGCAACCTAAGCAAATATGGGCAATGATTCCGTTATGTTTTGGGGTTCTGATTTATACAGCTTTTGTCGGCTTTGAAATTCCAGCCTTAAGAACTTTACTCTCAGTATTTTTATTTACCTTTTTATTGTTGGTCAAACTGCCAGTTAAGCCATTTACACTCTTGGTTTATAGCGCAAGTCTACTTTTACTTTTTGATCCATTTAGTGTTTTATCGGCAGGTTTTTGGCTCTCTTATGGTTCTTGCTTTATTTTATTACGCATTTATCAAACCATAGTACAGGTTCCAAATCTTGCCTCATTGAGTTTGCTATCTAGAATAATTCTTTTAGCTAAAACCCTAATTGAATCTCAGGGCAAAATATTTCTTGCTCTATGTCCTCTAATGTTGATTTTCTTTCAGCAGATTTCATGGGTAGCACCTCTTACAAATATTATTGCTGTTCCTCTGTTAGGAGGAGTTATTGTTCCTTTAAATATTTTCGCTGCTTGTGTGTGGCTTATTTTTAATTCACTTGGAAATGCGCTCTTTCAGCTTAATGATATTTTGCTCAGTATGGTGCTGACATGTTTTAGTCTTTTAGAGAAATTATCTCTGCCGTTGCAAGGTTTTAGTCTGACATCACTGGCTTTGATAGGCTTAAGCTGTGCCATTATTATTTTATTTTTACCGCGTGGTGTTTTACCAAAATCTTGGAGTCTTATATGTTGTTTACCCTTAATCATTCCGAATAAAACCTCACAGCAAATTCAATTAAATATTATAGACGTAGGCCAAGGACAAGCGATTTTTCTACAACATCCAGAGCAGACATGGTTAATTGATACGGGTGGTTCTTATGATGAGAAGGCTTTCAGTATTGGTCAAAATGTAGTAATTCCATATTTACGTCAGAAAGGTATTAAGCAACTAGATCATGTGGTGTTATCTCATCTTGACCAAGATCATAGTGGTGCATTTCCTTTTATCGCTCAGGCTTTTCCTATCAAACAAGTCATATCAAATCAGCTATGGGCAGAGCAGGTGAAAGAACCATTTACCTATTGTCATCAAGGGCAAAAATGGCAATATCCTCAGTTAGATATTGAGATACTTTGGCCTAAAGAAAATGATTTAAATTTAGTTCCTACTAACCAAAATGAATATTCTTGTGTCGTTTATATTCATTTAAAACAAGTACGGGGTTATCAGAATTATTTAATTATGGGGGATGCGGGATGGGAAGCAGAATATCAATTGATAAAAGAATATCCTGATTTAAAAGTAGATGTTTTGGTCTTAGGTCATCATGGTAGTAAGCATAGTTCAGCCTATGACTTCTTAGCGACGTTAAACCCCAAGCTTGTTATTGCTTCTGCCGGCTTTAATAACCGATATGGTCATCCAAGCAAAGAGGTTTTAGCGAGAATACAAGAACTTAATATTCCATTTAAAAGCACAGTTGAGCAAGGAACATTAAGTTTTGTATCTGAGAATCATCAAATGATTTTATACACTCGACGTTTCGAGCGTACTTGGCTTCACAGAAATTTGTGAAGCTTCTGCTTTAAGCTTATCCACAATTTGAAGAGCTTCAGCTGGATCAATATTATAAATATTATCTAAAGCAGGGTTTGCTTTAAAACGTTTATAGCTCCAGTGGTAATGTTCTGGATAACGATGGATGAGTTGTTCAATAGCCTGATGAATGACATAAGTTCCATCATCGGCACTGCCTTCGTAGATTTTCTCATCCATAGGTTCAACGTGCATTGTAAAACCGTCATATTCGTTACGAATCGCGTAAAGGAATAAAGCTTTTGCTTTAGTTTTTTGAATAAGCTTGGTACTTAAATTACTTGAGGCAAGGGGAACACCAAAATAATTGATCATACTGCCGCCGACGTTAGGCGTATGGTCAGGTAAAATTACGGTAGTTTCACCTTGTTTTAAGGCTTTAAAAATTTGTCTTACACCAGTTTCGTCAGTAGGAACCAAGTGAGCTTGTTCACGACTACGTGCTTCTCGAACAAAACGGTCTGCATCTTCATTTTTTACTGGCTTGTATAAAATTGTCATTGAAGTGAATTGTGAGCACCAAGCATTCAGGACTTCCCATGTACCAAAATGTGGAACAATCAAAACCACACCTTTTTTTGCTGCAAGTGCTTCGTGAAAGTAATGTTCACCTTCAATATGATGAATTCTTTCGATATTCTTACTATTTGATGAGCCCCAAATACTTAAAAATTCAAAGTATGAGGTGACTTCATTACGAATAGCTTGCTGCGTAATTTCTATTCGCTGCTGTGGCGTTAAATGTGGGAGGGCGATTTGTAGGTTTAGTTCTATACTTTTTGATGTTTTAGTAATTTTTAAAGTATTAATTAACCCTGCCAACATACGAGCAAGAAAACGTCCAAATTGAATTGGCTGGCGGCTAAAAGTTTTGAGTAGGTAGTAGTTCATGCTTTTTGTATCTAATTTGGTCATCTATCGCGGTAAAAAGGAAGCAATAATTAAAAAAAGATAAAATTATTATAAATGAAATCATATTATTTAGACAGTTTTTATCAAATCAACGTATATAATGACATCATTTTAGATTAATTTGGATTGGAATTTTATGTCCGATTGGCCACCAAAACCACAAAATGAACCTATAATCCCTAAACAAAATGGACCAGAATGGCAAATTCTTGAGAAGGCTGTACTTGCTTCAGTAGAGGAACAGCGCCGTAGTCGCCGTTGGGGAATCTTCTTTAAAACATTAACTTTTATTTATTTATTATTCATTATTGTACTCATGGGTAAAGGCTGTTCAACCAGCAAAGAAGGCTCTGCGGTGAGCAGCAGTAGTGCTCATTTGGCAGTAGTGGATATTATTGGAACTATTGATGCTTCAAGTAATCAATCAGTAAATAGTGAAGATACCAATAAAGCGCTTAAACGTGCTTTTGAAGCTTCAAATAGTAAAGCTATTGCACTTAATATTAACTCACCTGGCGGTTCTCCAGTTCAGTCTGATGAAATCTGGCAGGAAATTCGTTATTTGAAAAAACAGCATCCAGATAAAAAGGTTTACGCTGTGATTGGTGATATGGGCGCATCAGGTGCGTATTATATTGCGTCTGCTGCGGATGAGATTATTGTCAATCCGTCAAGTCTGGTCGGCTCAATTGGTGTGATCATGCCTAACTATGGGATTACTGGTTTAGCTCAGAAACTTGGCATTGAAGATCGGACTTTAACGGCAGGAACGAATAAAGACATTTTAAGTATGACAAAACCGATTGATCCTGTGCAAAAGCAACATATTCAATCTGTTCTTGATAATGTTCACACTCACTTTATCACTGCAGTTAAAGAAGGGCGTGGAAAGCGTTTGAAATCGAACGATCCAGCTATTTTTTCTGGTTTATTCTGGACTGGCGAACAAGCAATTCAGTTAGGTGTTGCTGACCGTTCAGGTAACATTACGAGCTTGATGCGTGAACTAAACCTTGATAATAAAGTTGACTACACAATTGAGCGCAACCCATTACAATCCATTTTAGGTCGTATGGGGGCACAAATTGGGCAAGGGGTAAGTGAATCTATTGCTCAAGAAGTGCAGACTCGTCAAAGCGCAAAATTACAATAAAATCTGTTTTAGGATAGCGGTATGTCAATGAAACCAGTTATACACTTTGCTCATGCGAATGGCGTGCCATCAAAAGTGTATCAAAAACTGTTTGACCAGTTAAAAGGGGAATATGACATTATTTATGTTCCTCTGATTGGTCCTGATAAACGTTATCCTGTGACTAACCATTGGCCTGCTTTGGTTGATCAGGTAGTTGACAGTATTGTGCGACAGGCGAAAGGACGTAAAGTGATTGGACTTGGCCATTCTCTTGGTTCGGTTTTAACGTTGATGGCATCTTTTCAGCGTCCTGAACTCTTTTCTCAAGTCATTATGTTAGATCCGCCTCTTATTTTAGGACGATATTCATTTGCATTTCACATGGCAAAGCTATTTCGTCCTAAATTGGTTGATGCGATGACTCCTGCAGGTCTATCTGCACGCCGTCGTGAACATTGGGACTCGAGAGAGCAGGCTGCTGAGTTACTACGTCCTAAAGGATTTTATAAAGATTTTGATGAAGATTGTTTTCAGGCTTATATTGATTATGCTTTGAAAGAAGATTCAGTCCGTGGCGGAGTTACTTTAACGATTTCTCGTGAGGATGAAGTTGCAATTTTCCGTAAGAATCCTTCTTGGTGGTGGCTGCCTATGCCAAAACCTAAGATGCCTGTGCATTTAGTTGTAGGTAAAGGAAGTGATTTCTTAAAAAGAGGCTTTCCTCAAATGGCAAAGCGAAAAATGGGAATTCCGTTTACTATGGTTGAGGGTGGGCATATGTTTCCTCTAGAACATCCAATTGATACAGTGAATTCTATAAAGAAATTGATTCATCATCAGCCAAATTAATTTTTAGACTTATAAAAAAGGACATGCTGGCATGTCCTTTTTTATTTTTGCTTTTGAGTAAAAAGTTTTACCAATTTGCAAAACGAATAGGGTGTTCAAGAACTTGATCACGGAAATAAGCTTGGCCATTTTTCCATGTAAGTTGACCGTTACATAACCACTCTGCTACTTGTGGGTAGATAAAGTGTTCAAGTGTATGCACTCGATTTGCTAATGAAGCGGCAGTATCATGTTCTTTAACTGAAATAGCAGATTGGGCAATTGATTGACCAGAATCCAGTTCCGCAGTTACAAAGTGTACGGTACAACCATGTAAACGATCACCTGTATTTAAAACACGTTGATGAGTGTTCACACCTTTATAAGCTGGAAGAAGTGAGGGATGTATGTTCAGCATTTTCCCTTGCCATTTGTTGACAAAGGTGGGAGTTAAAATACGCATGAAACCGGCTAAAATAACCACATCCACTTGCCAAGCCAAGAGCTGTTGATGCATTGCTTCATCAAACACTTCACGAGTTGGAAAGTCTTTATGAGAAATAACGGCCGTAGCAATATTGGCTTTTTGAGCACGCTCTAGGGCATAAGCATCTGCTTTATTAGACAGTACACCTACAATTTGCCCTGATAGATTTGCATCTATCAAGGCTTGTAAATTACTGCCGTTCCCAGAGACTAGAACAGCAATTTTTATCATGCAAAGATCACACGAATTTTTTCGTCTGCACCTTCCACTGATTCAGCATTTTCTTGGATGTGTCCAATTTTCCAAGCTTTTTCACCTTGAGCATTAAGCACTTCAATTGCTTTTTCTGCATCATTTGCATCAACAGCAATGACCATACCTACGCCACAGTTAAACGTACGGTACATTTCAAAGCGCTCTACATTGCCTTCGCGTTGTAGAAGTTGGAATAACTCAGACCATTCCCAAGAAGCTTCATCAATGACTGCTTGAGCACCATTTGGTAATACACGTGGTAAGTTACCAGGTAAACCGCCGCCAGTGATGTGTGCCATAGCATGCACATCAACTTGTTTGCAAAGTTCAAGAACTGGTTTTACATAGATACGTGTTGGTTCCATTGCAACATCTGCAAGAGGACGACCATCAATCACTTGAGTTAAATCAACGTTTTTAACGTCTAAAATTTTACGTAGTAATGAGTAACCATTCGAGTGAGCACCACTTGATGCAACACCGATAAGTACGTCACCAGACTTTACTTTAGAGCCATCAATAATTTTGCTTTGCTCAACAACACCAACAGCAAAACCAGCAAGATCGTAATCTTCGCCTTCATACATGCCTGGCATTTCTGCAGTTTCACCACCTACAAGTGCGCAACCTGCAAGCTCACAACCTTTACCAATACCAGTAACAACATTTGCAGCAACGTCAACATTTAAGTGACCAGTCGCGTAATAATCAAGGAAGAATAATGGTTCTGCACCACAAACTAAAAGGTCATTTACACACATAGCCACAAGATCTTGGCCGATTGTGTCATGACGATTAAGATTAAGTGCCAAACGTAATTTAGTTCCTACACCATCGGTTCCAGAAACTAAAACAGGCTCTTCATAACCTTTAGGAATTTTACATAGTGCACCAAAGCCACCAAGACCGCCCATTACTTCAGGACGACTTGTACGTTTAGCGACTGACTTGATACGATCGACCAGTGCGTCGCCCGCTTCAATGTCGACACCCGCATCTTTATAGCTTAAACCGGTATTTGGGGTAGAAGTTGAGTTGCTCATAAATGAAGTCTCCGCATTGGCGGCAGATTATAACCTGAATATACGAAACTCTTATGTTATTTATGCTCGAAAATGCTATCTTTAATAAAAATATTTTTTCATTTATAACGATTAAATCAAAAAAGGCTAGATTTTATGCAAGATCGTATACTGCGCCGTATTCTTTTACTCGCAGGTATTGTATTGCTGGTATGGGTATTGTACTTACTCAAGCCTGTAGTCATTCCTTTTATCGGTGCTTTTTTCCTGGCTTATTTATTCAGTCCACTCGTTGATGTTCTGGTAAAAATCAAACTGCCTCGCTGGTTAGCAATTAGCGTGGTGTTTATTGGAATCGGTGTAACACTGACTATTGCACTATGGTATTTGGTACCTCTGATCTGGAAACAATTGGTTTACGCCCGAGATAGCATTCCAGCAGGTATTCACTGGATTAATGCAGAACTATTACCGTGGGTTTCTTCGACATTTAATGTTCAGCAAATGGAAATTGATACTGATCAAATGTCCAAAGCTGTCATGGATTATGTTCAGACAAATTACAGTGCCGATAGTATTCAAGCTGTCTTATTAAAGCTTGCACAATCAGGTCTAAATTTTATTCAAATTGGTGGAACAGTTGTTCTAATTCCAATTATTGCTTTTTATTTTTTATTAGACTGGGACCGTATGCTACAAAACTTACGCCGTCTCATTCCACGCCCATATGAAGCAACTACTTTACAGATTGTTGGTGAATGCCATAGCGTTTTAGGAGCGTTTGTTAAAGGTCAGTTTCTCGTCATGCTCTTACTAGGCGTAGTATATGCAGTTGGTTTGCAGCTCATTGGTTTGGAAGTTGGTCTTATTATTGGTATGGTAGCTGGTCTTGCCAGTATTATTCCTTATTTAGGATTTGCCGTAGGTATTATTGCAGCTGTTATTGCCAGCTTGTTCCAGTTCGGTTTGGATTGGATGCATTTATTACTGGTTGGCGTAGTATTTATGATTGGCCAAGCGGTAGAGGGTTATATTCTTCAGCCATTCCTACTGGGTGATAAAATTGGTTTATCTCCTGTGGCAGTTGTTTTTGCCGTATTGGCAGGTGCACAGCTTGCAGGTTTCTTAGGAATGTTAATTGCATTGCCTGTTGCTGCTGTTATTGTAGTGTTGTTGAAGCATTTAAGAGAGAATTATGAAAGAAGCTCACTTTATGCTCCACCTTCTACATTAGTGATCCAACATGGCGATATTGAGCAAATTCATGTAGAAACCGAAAGCACTAAGCTTGATCTTGAAGTTAAAACACAGCAAGATACAGATGAACTGAAATCCCCTAACCAGAAATAATTTCAAGGTTAATTCAATATATGCGTCAACTCCAACTGGATATAGAACCTCAACTTGATGCCCGAATCAGTGATTTTTCGGGACCGAGTTGGGGGAATGTAGTCGATGCTGTGCGTCAACTACATGCTGGTCTGGTGAGTAGGTTTTATATCTACGGTGGAGCAGGGACAGGAAAGAGTCACTTACTTTCCGCAATTTGTGACTCTTATTTAGAAATAGGCAAATCTGCAATTAAAGTTTCTTTGCTTGAACTCCTTGATGCTCCTATCGAAGCAATTACTTCTTTAGAGCATTATGATCTTGTCGCTTTGGATGATATTGAATCAATTAGTGGTGTGCCTCATTGGCAAAAAGCTGTCTTCCATTTAATGAATAATCACGAAGGACAGCTAGTATTCTCTTCACGTGTAGCGCCTATCGAATTAAAGTTAGAATTGCCAGACTTACAGTCACGACTTACGCAAGCTGTTAGTGTTAAAGTGCCGAGTGGAAGCTTATATGCGGACCGTTATTCTTTGGTTATGTCTGTAATGTCTAGACGTGGTATCCATTTTGATCAGCAAATTGTTGACTACTTATTATTACATGGCCCTCATCAAGCTTCTCTTTTACTACAGACAGTTGCTCAGTTAGAAAAACTTCTCAAAGGCGAAAAAACAAAACTTTCGAATGCAACTTTAAGACAAATTTATGCTTTGATTGATGAATATCAACAATAGATATTCTTTAATTTTGTCTTATTGCCTCACCTGCGCACATGAAAAACTATTAAAAATAGTGTCTCGGACACAAGATTTCTAATTTCAGAGCACTTGCCTATATATCTTTCTTAAAGCTTTTTCTAATTTTTAAACATTCACTTTTTTGTATTTAAAAAAGTTTTTTAAATGTATGAAGCTTTTTGTAAGCTGGTTCAAAAATGACTCTACAGACCGACCAAAATGTCTTGAGAAATTCTACTTGCTGTGACAAAGTACGCACAAAGGATGCGATTGCAAAAGCGGAAATTTTGCAATATTGACAAAGAAAAATGAAAAAAGATGTAAGGAGATGGGTATGCTCAAACGGAGCATTGCTTTTGCTTTATTGGCTGCTGCTGGACACGCTTATTCTGCCGATATTCAAGTAACAACTACAACTGATGAAGACGTCGATAACACGGTCTGTTCATTACGAGAAGCAATACAATTTCTAAAATATCGTGCATCTTCCAATGCTGCTGATGTTGAAAAATATGCAAACGGTTACAATGGTTGCGGAAATAAAGATGCTTCTTCAAATATTATTTTGCAGCGTGATAAAGAATATACTTTGAATAAAAGTATAGTAATTACTGTTCCTGTAGCTATTAGTACTGCAAAAAATGATTCTACTCTGGTTGAGGAAGGAGCCCCCAACTCTCATAATGCAACTATTAAAATGGTTGGTACGGATCAACTATTCCGTATAGATGATGGTAGTGTTGAAAAAGCTTCTTTTACAGTTTCATTTGTTGATGTCAATTTAAAAGGTGCTGGTTCAAAGAGTACAGTACCGCAGGGTAACGGCGGTTTAATTTATAATCATGAACAATTAGTTATTCAAAATTCACGTTTGTTGGATGGCTATGCAACAAATGGCGGAGCAATTTATAACGCGGGGATTTTATCAAATACTACAAAAACAGCAGGCTCAGTAACGATTACTAATAGCCTGATACAGAATAATAAAGCGAGTCAGGGGGGCATTTTATATAGTGATATGCCACTTTACTATATCAGTCGCTCTGTAGTGCGTGATAATGAAGTAACTGCAGCAAATGGCACATTGTTTCATGCTGAAACTAAATTTGCAGATGAAAGTACGGGAGGATATTTAACCTCTCGTATTATTGGTTTAAGTAATAGTACGATTTTTCATAATAAAGGTAGTTTCATTGCCAATGTCCGTGATGGCATGGTGATCAATAATATTACTCTAATTAAAAATGTGGGGGGCTTATATTTTGATGCTCCACAAGGAAAAGCTTCTGTCTCTAATAGTATTTTAGTAGGCAATACGACGAACTGTAAGGTATCTGCAACAGATAAAACCATTGTGCAGAGCAATTTAGTAACAACAGAATGTAATCGTAATGCTTCGGCAGAGTTACCAAATATTATATATTCAGCTAATGAAAAATTAATTGCAGGGAATGCAGATGAAGGAATTTGCGATGTACCACCTGCAGATGGATTGCTTTGCCCTTATTCAACACCAAGTGATAGTTTCTTAGGTTTCTTTAAACCTCGAATTCTCGATAAATATACTAGCCTTTCACAATCATTGTTAATTAACAAAGGTCGTTTATATAGTGATGGTACTTCTGTCGGCTTAGCAAGTTGTGAAAAACAGGACCAACGTGGAAAAAATCGTAGTGGTTATGATGAGCTATGCGATTTAGGTTCAATTGAATTAACAATTAACCGAGATGATATTAGTACGCATGGTCAAGATATTAAATATGGAGAAATTGCCAAATTTAATATTGCTGATGTGATAGGTGATGGTGAGTTAGTTTCTTCACAAGCATGTGAAAAAATGTTTGGAAAAAGAACAGATGGTCAAGCTTGGCAGTCTGGATGTATGAAGATTGTTCAAACCAGTACACCATCTAAAGGGACTTTAACTATTGATGCTCAGGGAAATTTAACTTATGTTCCAAATGGGAACTGGCATGGAGCAGATGTATTTAATCTATTAGTCGTTACTACTACCACACGTTTTAATGATGCTGCAGATGTTTATCTAACTGTTCCAGTTCAAATCGTACAAGATCCACCATCAGGTATTGAAGATAAATCTGTAAGTGCGGGTGGAGGCGGAAGTGTAGGTGGTGGTTTAGTTTTTGGTCTATTTGGCTTAATTGCTTTAAGACGTTTAAAGTCATAATCAAGGATGATAAAGGCTATGAAAAATTATAAAAAGGCTTTATTAGCATTAGCTGTGATTTCTGCGATGCCATTATTTGCAGATACAACGACTGGAAGAATTGATGTTACAACTTTTGACGATGAAGATGGCGACAATACTAATGCTTGTTCATTGCGTGAAGCGATAAAAACAGCTGAGTTGCGTAAATCGTATGGTGGATGTACTGTTATTGATACGCGTGAAACTACACAAAAATCGATTCAGCTTAAAGCAGGAGTTTACACTCTAAATAAGGAATTAGTTCCAAATGCTAATATTGCTATTTTTGGTGCTGATCCCGTAGATTGGCAGAAAAAAAGCGTATTAACTAATGATTATCCTGCACAACTTGACTTACAAACACGTATTAATGCTCAAGGTAAATCACGCATTTTCAATACGACTACCTATAAACAGCCCTTGACCTTAAATAATGTAATTCTTGAAAATGGCGTTACAACTGGCCAGGGTGGCGCGATTTATGCCGGTGCTGATATTGCTTTTCAAAATAGCCAGATTTTATCATCTCAAGCAACAAACGGTGGAGCAATTTATTTAGCTTCACCTAATATTACTTTGTCAGCAAGTCATTCATTACTTAAAGGTAATAACGCAACACAAGGCAGTGTTTTATCAATGGGATGTTTTAGTGATACTGTCTATGCACCACGTACGATTACCCTTACATCAAATAGTATTGTGAATAATGGTAATACTGCTTCAACAAGTACATTTGAGTTCTGTGGTAAACCTAGTGCGACATTATCGGTTAATACCATTGCAAAAAATATAGCGAATAGTACGAACGGCAGTATTATTAAGTTTACTGGTGATACCAATAATCCAGCCAATACATCAAGTATTTTAAGTTCAAGCAGTAGTTTAGTACTTTTAAATAATACAATTGTTGAAAACAATGCGAATAGTACTTTCCTCTACGACAAACTGGGCGCAAAAAAGCTAAGTTTTAACGTATTGGCTTATAATACTGGAAGTTATGCTTGTAAATATCTTTTAGGTGCGGCAGCAGAGCAAAAGAGTGTTGGTCTGACTCTGGATTTCAATGCACTTGACTGGACATCAGCAACAGCAAAGTGTGATGTTCCAAAGGAATCTCTACCAGATGGTCAGACTAATATTAATATTAGTACACAAGCATTCAGCAATTTATTAAGTCCTTTACAAGCGGCAACTGCTTATACTGGGTTCTTACCTATTTACTATCCAAAAAATATTTCTTCTAGCACAGATTTAATTGACGTTGATCAAGATAGTAAAGGAAGTTGTGCCACAATTGATCAACGTGGTTTAAACCGTTTGACAGATAGTACCTCATATTATCAGCCAGAAAGTCGTAATAGTTGTGATATTGGTTCTGTGGAGTTAATGAAGCTCACTGCAGGTGATTTAGAGGATGTTAGTAATATTTCATTAACAACTTTAATTGATACTTATCAACAAAATTATGATTTATTTGATAATTATATTAAGGACCCTAAGACGCCTTCTAACTTTATTACTTACTATAAAGTACGTTTAGCTGAATTTAAGAACCTAATTGATACAACTAAAGCAAATCTTAAGTATCGCGCAATCTATCTTGATTTAAAGAACTATGATTTACCTTTACCGACTGAAGACGCTAATCATGTGCTGAAGTTCTTCAACACCACAGATTATCGTATTGTAACTGAGCCATTAGGTATTGGATCTCTTGATGATAAATATGATGCTCAACAAGTTAAAGATCTATCTGATCAGGACAAGGTATTCTGTGAGTGGAATAGTGCTTTACAGCAAATTGTTTTTTATCGCAAAGACGATACGGTGACTCAAGCTGGTACCTATGCTTATTGTAAATATACAATTACAACAGCTGATAATAAATTAAGCTCAAGCGGTCTGATAAAAGCTCGTTTTAATAATATTGAACCGATTTCTGGCGATGGAACAATTACCTTTAAATATCTTGCAAATGAAACTATTCCTTTGAATTTACTTAAATATGCTAACGATGACGGTGATGGGCCTGTAAACAAGCTTTTAAAGCCTAAATCACAATTTTGGGTAAATGAAAAGGGTGTAGAGTTACCAATTTATTTACCAAGTAAAACATCGAAAGATGGTATTTTTAAAGTAGTTAAAGCTGATAAAGAAGGACCATGTCCAAAAGATGACAAGGATAAAATTTGTTATGGCGGAAATATCTATATTCAGGCAAATAACGTCTTTAATGTTTTCAACGATTCATTAAGCTATAACGTTTATGATGCAGATGGTAAAATCTCATCTAAGGCTGGGACAATTAATCTAATAAGTACTGCAACTACCACAGATGATTCTCGAAGTGGTGGGGGCGGTGGTGGTAGCTTAGGAATTTTGTCTTTAGCATCTTTACTTGGTTTAGCGGTCTATAGACGCTACCGTAAATAAACTGTATAAAAAAGCCTCCAATTGGAGGTTTTTTCATAGAAAATTATTTAAGACATTAAAGTCACTGTGTATGAATTTTACAGAATTATATTTAATGTTCTAAATACTTGTTCATATACTCTTCACGAATAGCTGTTCTTTCTTCGCCATTCGCTTTAAGCATACGCTGGCGTAAGTCATTACGCTCTTGTGTACTCATTTTTTGCCATGCTTCACGCATTTTTTCTTTTTCAGCATCAGGGAGTTGAGTAAACCAGTCCATACGTTGCTGTAGGTTCGTACTTTGATTCGCTGGTAACTCTTTTAAGCTCTGGTAGCGTTTAATAACTGCACGTTGTTCCTCTTCAGAAAGAGCATTCCATGTGTCATCAACTTGTGTATTGGCATCCTTAGAAAAAATCCAAAATCGTTCAAAACCTGCAAAACTCGTTTGCAGGAAACTTAATGAACAAAGGATAAGTGCTAATTTTTTAGCTGCCATGTTGTACTTTATCCTCACCCAAGACCATTAGCATTTCTAAATCTTCCACCATTTGTGGAGATAATTTAGGATTTACAATCACTTGATTTTGCGGCTTATCAACAATATCTGCTGAATTAGGTAAAATTACAAAACCTGTGATCGCAGCTGCAAGTGCAAAACCAGACATTTTCCAGACACTATAAAAAGAGGCTGGTTTTTGTTGAATATGGTCAAGCACATGATTCATGACCACTGTTTTATTTTTATGGTGATGTGCCAAACTATCAAGTTTAGACGTCACCTTTTTAGTGAAATCATCATGATTCATCAGAACCTCCCAAGGGATTTAAATGGGCTAAGTACTCTCTAAGTCCCTGAATTGCTCGGTGATAATGGGTTTTTACACTACCTTCAGTACAGTTCATGATCTGAGCTGTTGTGTGTGTGTCAAAACCTTCCCACGCACGTAACATAAATGCCTGTTGTTGACGAACAGGTAGCTTTGAAATTGCTTCTCGAATTTCTTCGATAGTCACTGCTTGATCAAGAAAATCCGCAGGATTAATGGCTTTTTCATCAACTACATCAATAACTTCATCGTCGTCATTATCCAGACTAACTTTTTTGAAGAATGAAAATGGGTTTGCTCTACGAGATTCTTTGCGGCGCCAGTCCTGAAGTTTGTTGTTTAAAATAGTATAAAACAGGGGATACCATTCTTCAGTACTTTTATCGGCATAGGATTTGTGTAAAGCAATAAATGCTTCTTGAACCAAATCCATTGCAATACCTTGTTGACCTTGGGTAGCACTCTCCATCATCACCAAAGCACGCCCAGTAACATCTTGCATGAAAACTTTCAGGCGTTGTTCAGCCGTGCTCGCATGAGCACTAGATGTTTCCGATCGAGACTTTTTCGGTGCTAAATCCATGGAGATGGAAAATCCTGTCATTGGACATACCCACCTTATCTTCAATATATCTCTTATATAACGTTGAAAAGAGGTGGGAGGTTGACAACAATCGGTTATTTTTTACTAGTGTAATTGATTTTTTTCACAAATATGTGAGATGTAAAATAAATTAACGTTTTATTGGCGTTGACGAACCATCTCAAAAAAACAAATTGATCCTGCAATTGCTACATTTAATGATTCTTGTCCACCAGGCTGAGGAATAGTTACAGATTCTGCGTGATCTAAGGCGTAATCACTTGCCCCTTGGCCTTCATTTCCTAAAATCCAGACACACGGTTTTGAAAGATCTTTTGAGTAAAGGCTGGTTGAGCGATGAGAACTTGTAACAAAAACTGGTATTTGAAATTTTGGAAGAATATCTGTGAGTTGAAAGTTTTCAAAACAATGTAAGCTAAAATGAGCTCCCATGCCTGCTCTTAAAACTCGTGGTGACCAAAGTGATGCAGATCCTTGTGTGCAAATAATTTGTTTAATATTTGCCGCTGCTGCTGAACGTAACAATGTGCCTACGTTACCTGGATCTTGTATATTTTCCAGAATTAAAGTATCTACTTTATAGTCAATTGTTGATGCAGTTTTAGGTAAATCAATAATAGCTAAGCAAGGTAAGCTTGTACCTAATGTGCTCAAATCTCTATATAAAACTTCACTAATAACAAAGATATGACCTTGATGCAGTTCAATTATTTTTTTTAAATCAGTATGTTCTAATGCTTGTTCGGTCGTAAATAAAGAAAAAATCTTCTTTTGCTGTTGTAACCACGTCAAGCAGAGATGGGTACCTTCAAGGACTGTTTGTTGGTGCTTTTTTCGGGCGCTATTAAGTTCGATTAATCCACGCAAATGTTTAATTTTTGCATTGTCTTTTGATTCTAAAAAAATAACCGCCATGAGAAAATATCCAACAAAAGGGCATCATGATACTATGATGCCCTAAATAATTAAAATTATTAATGATAGCTTGTTACACGCTCAACTTCATTTTTAGAACCAATAATTACAGGAACACGTTGGTGAAGTTCTGTCGGTTCAATATCTAAGATGCGAACACGGCCTGTAGTTGATGTGCCACCAGCTTGTTCAATCAGCATACTCATTGGGTTTGCTTCATACATTAAACGCAAGCGACCTGCTTTTTTCGGGTCTTTTAAGTCGTACGGATAAAGGAAAATACCGCCACGGCATAAAATACGGTGAATATCACCCACCATACATGCTACCCAGCGCATGTTGAAATCTTTTTCACGTACAGATGTTTTACCTGCAAGTAATTCATCAATATATTGTTTTACAGGTTCTTCCCAATGACGTTGGTTAGATGCGTTAATTGCAAACTCTTGAGTATCTGCTGAAACTTGAACATTGTCAGTAGTAAGCAAGAATGTTTGAGTTTCTGGGTCTAAAGTAAAGAATACTACGCCATTTCCTACAGTTAAGGCCATCATGGTTGATGGACCATAAAGTACGTAACCAGCAGCAACTTGCTGTGTACCTGCTTGCATGAAATCTTCTGCTTGGGTTACCGCATTTTTCGCAGGCAGAATAGAGAAAATTGTGCCTACACACATATTGATGTCGATGTTACTTGAGCCGTCTAATGGATCAAATAAAACCAGATATTTACCATTTTCTTGTGCAGGTGTGAACTCATCAAGCTCTTCAGAAGCGAGGCCACCCACTTGTGGATGAACTTTTAAAGCATCAATTAAATAGTCATTAGAAATCACATCAAGTTTTTTCTGTGTTTCACCTTGAACATTTTCATTACCAGCACTACCCAAAATACCAGCGAGTGCACCTTTTTGTAAGGCTTGATCGATCGTTTTACAGGTGGTGGCGATAGTGTCGATGACTTGAGCCAACTCAGGTGTTAGATTCCCTTTTTGTTGTTGTAAAAATTGGGACAATGTGAGGTTGGACATAAAAAAAGCTCCTGTGCTTCAAGCATCAAAATGAGTCAGATAAATACGTGGCATATTCTAGATGAGAATGTCACAAAATAAAAATTATCTTACTTTATTTGTGTTGGATTTATGCTTACAACCCCCATTTTAAATGGTATGTTGATGATATGACAACGGACTGTATATTTTTAGGAGAATCGAAATGACAACAAAGAAGTTTGATGCGACCCCAACAGCAGGTGAACCAATCAATCTAGATGAAATTTCGAAAGAAAATGTTCAGGAAGCTTGGAAAGACTACGAGGCTAAACCTGAATATAAAGATTTTAATAAGCATGATTTGATTGAATCTATGCAACATTCTGAAGAAGAAAAGAAATCTTCTTAAGTTTTGTTGTTATAAAAAAACGCTCATAAAATATGAGCGTTTTTTTGCATATGCCTTATTTTAATAAAGGAGGCACTGCTTCGTAATTAATTTCAACGCGGCGATTTTCTTTCCACGCAGATTCATCATGTCCTACATTCACAGGAGCTTCTTTACCGTAACTTACAGCTTCAAGTTGCTGTGGATTTACACCATTGGTAATTAAGTAGCTTTGAACAGCTTTAGCACGACGCTCGCCTAAAGCCATATTGTACTCACGTGTACCACGTTCATCTGTATGGCCAGTTAATGCAACTTTTGAATTTGCATTTGCCATAAGGAATTGAGCGTGAGCTTGAAGCGTTTGATAGTCTTCAGTAGATAAATCACTACTGTCATAATCAAAATGAACAACGCGTTTAGCCAAAGCAGCTTTATTTGCTTCAGTTACACCTTTCGATGAAGCACCAGCCAAATTTTGAGCATTTAATGCCGCATCTTCACTTAAACCAGAAGTGTTAACTGTACTTGGATTTGTGCCAGTTGCAGTAGTTGTTGCTGGTTTGCGGCTAGCACAACCCGTCATTACAAGTGCTACGCTAAGAAAGGGTAAAGCTAAATATTTGATTGATTTCATGATCTTCTCCATCAATGGAATTAAAGGTTATTTGGGTGCCCAAGCTGGTTCACGTACTTCACCTTGTTCACTTGGTAAATTCATACGGAAACGTCCATCAGTAGACATGATAGATAACAAGCCACGGTTGCCTTCACGAGTTGCGTAGACCACCATTTGCCCATTCGGTGAGAAACTTGGTGATTCGTCTAAACTGGTTGGAGTAAGAATATTGGTGATGCCAGTATTAATGTCTTGAATTGCAACTTTATAACTGCTGCCACTTGGACGATGTACAAGAGCAATCTTTTTGCCATCTGCACTCAAAGTTCCGCGTGCATTAAATGAACCTTTAAACGTTAGACGTTTTACTGAACCATCAGCAAAGGTATAACGATAGATTTGGGCTGAACCACCACGGTCAGAAGTGAAAATAAACGATTTTCCATCTGGTGTATAACGTGCTTCTGTATCAATTGCCGAGTCGTTTGTCATACGTTTAACTTGGCGAGTTGATAAATCCATTTGATAGATTTCTGGATTGCCATTCATAGATGCTGTAAATAGCATTGATTGACCATCAGGTGAAAAACTCGGTGCGCCATTTAGGCCTTTAAAGCTGGTGAGTACTTCACGTGTTCCAGTAGATAAATCTTGTAAATAAATTGCTGGACGTTTGGTTTCAAAAGAAACATAAGCAATTTTCTTGGCATCTGGTGTCCATGCCGGAGAAAGAATTGGGTCACGAGATGACAAAACAGTTTTTGGCTGTTCACCATCGGTATCTGCAATTTGTAGAGTATAACGCTCTGCAGGGGTGGCAGGGTTTCTGAGTACATATGCAATACGGCCGCTAAAATCACCTGGAATACCAGTAAGTGCCTGATAAATAGCATCACTCACCATATGGCCAGCTTGACGTATGCGTGAAGCGGGTACATTTAAAAGTTCATTTAAAATATATTGTTGCTTTTGTACATCATAAAGTTGGTAATGAACTTCAAAACCTGTAGCTGTTTGTTTAATTTGTCCAGTAACTACATATGGAATTCCGGCGGCTTGCCAGTCAGAAGCTTGGATCTGATTAATTGCAGCATTCGCAGGCAAATTTTTAGATGAGCTTGTAAAGCGTCCAGAACGGTTTAAGTCAGTTTCAACAATAGGAGAAAGCCCATTGTCATTGTTAAACGGGACAATAGCAATTTTTGGTGCCTGATCTGGTGCTTTGGCAATTTCCAGATATAACTGGGCAAAAGCAGTTGTAGAAGCAATAGGGCTTAAGGCGGTGATCAATGCTAAAGATAGCAGGTGTTTGCGGCTCGTATTCATAAGTTTAAAGTCATAGCAGGTATTTTTGTGACTGTTGATTTTGTAGCATAGTTACATGCCTTAAACTATTTAAAGCATGTAACTCTTTCAAAATTATTGCGCTCTAAATGTAGAGTTAACACTTCTTGCTTCACGTCTTGCATCAGGGTCTAATGGCATAGGATATGGCGCAGATGCTTGAATTGCGGCCTTAATACTTGCATCTAAAGCATCATCGCCACTTGAACGTGTGATCACAATAGAATTAACGCTACCTGAGTCTGAAAGGGTAAAACGGACACCAACTGTTTTACCGCTACTACCAGTCGGAACATCCCAAGAGCGTCGAATTTTTTGCTCAAAATCACGTCTAGCTGAAGAAGCAATTTTTTTAGCTTCGGCTTTCTTCTGAGCTGCTTCTTCTTGTGCTTTTTGAGCAGATGCAGCTTTTGCTTCGGCCTCTGCTTCAGCTTTACGTTTAGCATCATCAGCAGCTTTTTGCTGTTTAGCTTTAGCGTCTGCTTCAGCTTTACGTTTAGCGTCGTCAGCTTTTTGCTGCTTAGCTTTTGCATCTGCTTCAGCTTTACGTTTAGCATCATCAGCAGCTTTTTGCTGCTTAGCTTTAGTGTCTGCTTCAGCTTTACGTTTAGCATCGTCATTGGCTTTTTGCTGCTTAGCTTTAGCATCTGCTTCAGCTTTACGTTTAGCGTCGTCATTAGCTTTTTGCTGCTTAGCTTTTGCATCAGCCTCAGCTTTACGCTTAGCATCGTCATTGGCTTTTTGCTGTTTAGCTTTAGCGTCTGCTTCAGCTTTACGTTTAGCATCGTCATTGGCTTTTTGCTGCTTAGCTTTTGCATCAGCCTCAGCTTTACGCTTAGCATCGTCATTAGCTTTTTGCTGTTTAGCTTTAGCGTCTGCTTCAGCTTTTTGCTTAGCTTCTTGCTGTGCTCGAAGTTTAGCGTTTTCGGCTTTTTGAGCCTCACGTTTTAGCTTTGCATCGGTCTCTGCTTTTTGTTTAGCTTCTTCAGCAACTTTTTGTCTTGCCTTAGCATCTGCTTCAGCTTTTGCACTTTGTTCAGCCTTACGTTTTTGTTCGGCTTCGGATTTTGTTTTAGCCTCAGCTTGGCGTTTAGCTTCAGCTTGCTGCTTTTGTATTTCCTCTATACGTTGCTGTTCTGCTGCTGCTTGTTTAGCTTTTGCAGCTTCTTCAGCTTTACGCTTTTGTTCAGCTAATTTTGCTTGCTGTGCCTGTTCGACCTTTTGTTTTTGAGCAGCAAGTTGTTGAGCGGTTGGAGGAGGGGGCGTAGCCGGAAGATTTTCAGGAAGCGTTTCATCCACAATAGGGGTTAACACCTCTTTTGCTTCATTGGTAGCTGTAGTTTCTTGTTCAACTTCTTTGGCTAACGGAGGAGGTAAATCTTCTGGCTTAACTAAAATAGTTGTTAGCTTTTTTGGCTGTTCAGGTGGTTTACTCAAGCCTAAAAAAAGCAAGCCAACAATGGCAATTGCATGAACTCCTAGTGTGAAGCTCAATGCAATCGCATTTTGTTTAAAGTGTGGCTTTTGATTTTTATTCATAGCTTATTTTAAAGGCTCTGTCAGAAGGCCAACTTGAGTTAAACCTGCTTCTTGTAAACTTGCCATCAATGATACGACTTCTCCGTAAGGACGAGACTTATCACCATTGACTAAAACTGTGAGTTGTTTATTTTCTTGTTCAGCTTGTTTTTGAGCACCGCTTAAAACTTCTTCAAGTTTTTCACGAGACAATGGTTCACTATCTTTGTAATCTTCATACTGAAGATAAATATTGCCATCTTTACCAATAGTTACCATGGCTGGCATATCTTTTGATTCGATTGGATGGTTATTTGCTTGAGGTAAATCGACTTTAATACCACTAGTAATCATGGGAGCAGTCACCATGAAAATAACCAAAAGTACGAGCATAACGTCAATATAGGGTACGACGTTCATATCACTTTTTAGTGGTTTTTTGATGCGCTCAAAGCGCCCTGAACGCTGAATTGCCATTATGCATCTTCCTGTGATGAACCCACAGACTGACGTTGCAATAAGGCAATCATCTCTTCAGCAAATAAAGCACGATCAGAGTAAACACTTTCACTTTTAGAAGTGAAGTGGTTAAAAGCCAATACAGCAGGAATTGCAGCAAATAAACCAATTGCGGTTGCAATAAGTGCTTCGGCAATACCAGGTGCAACCGTTGCCAAAGTGACTTGATCAACAGCAGCTAAACCGATAAATGCATTCATAATCCCCCAAACGGTACCGAATAGACCGATGTAAGGAGCTACAGAGCCAATACTTGCTAAAGTACCTAAGCCGTATTCTAGGTGGCTCTGATCACGACTCAAACCTACACGTAAAATACGTTCAGTTCCTTCAATCGTTTGTGAAACAGGGGCCTGACGTTTTTTAAGTTTAAAAAACTCACTCAACCCTTGATAAAAAATATCTTCAAGACCTGAGCGTTTTGAGTTGAGCTGAGCATTGTTGTAAAGCGTATTGAGTTCAGCACCCGACCAGAACATTTTCTGGAAATGTTCATCTTCTTGATGGGCTTTCTTATAACTCATATGTAACTTGGCAATCAGATACCAACTAAAGATTGATGCTAACAATAAAATTAGCATGACCAACTGAACGACTGGACTTGCCTGTAAAATAAGGTCAGAAATATGCAGGGTTGATTCAATGTTTATTGCCATAGTTACATATGCCGGTTGTTTTTTTAGTCTTGTTCCAATTCTTTACGAATAAGATCACGTATTTCTTCTGGAAGACGACGAGCTACAAGTTCTTTACTTAAACATGCCAACTCAACCTCGCCAGAAGCAAGCAAGATTTCACCACGATAAATATTTTGTTGCAACACAAATGACGCAGCTTTACATGAAACTACACGTGCTGTAACAGTAATTAAATCATCCATTAAAATAGGACGCATATATTTTACGTCAATTTTGTGTACGACAAAGTTGTAGTCTTTTTGATGCCAGTAATGATCAACGCCAGAAGCACGGAGCCATTCAGTACGGGTACGTTCCATATAGCGAATGTGGTTGGCATGGTAAACAATACCGCCTGCGTCCGTATCTTCAATATAAACACGAATGTTGAATTCAAAATGATTCGCCATGAGAGGATTCCGTTTTAGTTCACTATAGAGCTTTATATTTAAAATATGGCTTTGAATAAAACATTGGTTCCATTCAAAAGCCATACATCTGCTTTTAAATACGGGGCAGTTTAGCAGATTGCATACTAAGTCCTATGGCACAACCTTTCAATTGCGATTGCGGAATTTCTAATCTAAAAACGCTACATCTTATGGCTAGCAAGCTTTTTAAGTTAAGAGGGCTTCCATGAAGTTTGGACTTGTTTTGATATATTCGGATAATCTAATACGAATCTTACATGTAGCTCGGTTCCAGTTTTTAAGGCTTTATCATCTACAATAAAATAGGGATTATGATTCGGTGCAGCCTGACTTAAGTCTTGATTTTCTGGTGTCGCCCCTAAGAAAACAAAAAATGAGGGCATTAGTTTGCCATAATAGGCAAAATCTTCACTAGCGCTTGCATTGTGATCAAGCACATGTAGTTTTGAATCTCCTGCAACTTTGGCTAATGTTGGCTGAATAAGTTGAGTAAGGATTTTATCATTCATGGTTACTGGTGCATAAGGTGCAATTTCAACTTTAGCAGTTACATCATTGGCTTGAGCATTATGCTCTATCATGACTGGTAAACTTTTTAAGATGTTATTTCTTATTTCTTCGTTATTAGAGCGAATGGTACCAATCATATTGACCTGTTCGGGAATCACATTTCCTGCTGTACCACCTTGAATATTGCCAATACTGACCACGCCCATACCTTGGGTTAAATCTGTTCTTCGGCTAATAAGACTTTGCAAATTATTAATCATTTGTGCCGATGCATAAATTGGATCTCTGCCTAACCACGGCGTCGAACCATGAACCTGCTTGCCGTTGACCTGAATACGTAAGTGGTCTGCACTATTTAAAATGGCACCATCTTTATAATAAAGATGACCACTTTTCATACCTGCAATGACATGCATTCCAAAAATAGCTTCTGGTTTATAGTCTTTAAAAGCACCATCAGCGATCATTTTTCGTGAACCGATTTGATCACCTTGAGTGAAGTTATCTATATCTGCACCACCTTCTTCAGCAGGTTGGAAAACAAAAATAACTGTGCCCGATATTTTATCTTTATTAGCAGCTAAAATTTTTGCTGCGCCTAATAACATTGCAGTGTGTGCATCATGTCCACATGCATGCATGACATAAGTTTCCTTGCCTTGATAAATTGCTTTTTGTTTGCTGGCAAAGGAAACACCGCTCTTTTCTTCCATAGGTAAAGCATCCATATCCGCTCTAAGCGCAATAATCGGGCCGGGTTTATTACCTTTTAAGATGCCAATTACACCTGTTTTCGCATAGCCTGTTTTGACTTGAATACCATAAGACTTTAATTCTTTTTGAACAAGGGCAGAGGTTTTAAATTCCATATTGCCAAGTTCAGGGTGTTGGTGAATGTTTTGTCTTAGCTGAATGACTTGATTTTCATTTTGTTGAGCAGCATCGGTTCCCCAATCTGCTAGGCTCAGTTGACTCATTAAGGTGAGTGGCAAAAGTAAAGCGGCTTTCTTATACATATCCTTATCCTAAAAATATTATTGTTCATAAGATTTAATATCTAGATTTCTTATAATTCAGTTTTTGAAAATATTAAAAAATCAATAAGGTATAAAGAAAGACTTAAAAGGTATCGAGTGGTTAATCTATTGATAAGAAAATAATTATTTTAGTTGGAAGAATAGAGGAATTAAAAAAGGAAGAGAAAATTCTCTTCCTTTGATTAGTTTTTAGGCTCAGGTGGTGTCATTCCAAACTGTAAATAAGATTGGTTGGTTGCAATGCGACCTCGCGCAGTCCGCATCACATAACCTTGTTGAATTAAATACGGTTCAATCACATCTTCAAGAGTGCCACTGTCTTCAGCCATAGCGGCTGCAAGTGCTTCAACTCCGGCAGGGCCGCCATCAAAACGTTCTAACAGCATGCTCAAATAACGGCGGTCTAGGGTGTCTAAGCCAGCTTTATCAACATTGAGCATATCAAGCGCACGTTGTGCCATTTCATGAGTCACTTCACCTGTACCTTTCACTTGAGCATAGTCACGAACTCGACGTAATAATCGATTGGCAATACGTGGTGTTCCACGGGCACGGCGTGCAACTTCTTCTGCACCCTCAACAGTAATAGGTACATTCATCAGGTTTGCAGAGCGTGACACAATATGAGTGAGGTCTTCTACAGAGTAAAACTCAAGACGTTGGACAATACCGAAACGATCGCGTAGAGGAGAGGTGAGCAAGCCCGCACGTGTTGTAGCCGCGACAAGTGTAAACGGGGGTAAATCGAGTTTAATTGAACGAGCAGCAGGGCCTTCACCAATCATGATATCTAATTGGTAGTCTTCCATTGCTGGATAAAGAATTTCTTCAATCACTGGTGAAAGGCGGTGAATTTCATCAATGAACAAAACGTCGCCTTCTTCGAGGTTGGTCAACATTGCTGCTAAGTCGCCGGCACGTTCCAAAACTGGTCCCGAAGTAGATTTAAGATTTCCACCCATTTCACGCGCAATAATGTTGGCAAGGGTGGTTTTACCTAAGCCCGGTGGACCAAAAATCAGCGTGTGGTCAAGTGCTTCACCACGACCGCGAGCTGCGCCAATGAAAATTTCCATTTGCTCGCGTACTACAGGTTGTCCGATGTAGTCGGCAAGAGAAGTTGGTCGAATAGCCCGATCAAAATGATCTTCAGGCTTTTCTGCTCCACTGATTAGACGGTCTTGCATAAGTGTTTTACTTCATCATTGATTTAAGAGCAGCACGAATAATATCGGCTGATTCTGTGTAATCGGCTTTAACCGCAGCAACAGCTTTTTGTGCTTCAAGTGGCTTATAACCTAAAGATTGCAAAGCAGCTTCTGCTTCTGCAACAGGAGAGTTTGCAGCAAATTGAATTTGAGGCAGGGTAGCTGACGTAGAAGTACCTTGGGCTAATGTTTTGAAACGGTCACGAAGCTCAATCATTAAACGTTCAGCTGTTTTTTTACCAACACCTGGAACTTTGACCAGCGTATTAATATCATCATGTTCAATGGTGTGAACCAATAGCTCAACGCTTAGTGTCGATAGAATACCCAATGCCATTTTCGGACCAACACCATTTACTTTTAATAAGGTGCGGAAAATTGTTTTCTCTTGAGCATCGCTAAAACCGTAGAGTTGTTGAGCATCTTCACGAACAACTAAATGCGTCCATAACGTAACTTTTTGGCCTTTTTGTAATTGGCAAAATGTTGAAAGTGGCGTATCAATTTCATAACCCACACCATTTACATTCAGTAAGACAGTAGGGGCTTCTAGGGCAAACACTTCGCCAATTAAACATCCGATCATTGAATCTTTCACTTATTTGTTAATGGTTGAATAGTAGATGCCATTTGTTCTAAACGCAAAATGGCTTTTAAAATTTCCTTTCGATTTCGTGTGGATTTTATCCATGCAGGTAGACGCGAAAAGTAACTGCTATTACCCGTCTGTTTCGTTCGTTCTCTTAGATTGGCTTCAACAAACATTTTTAATTCTTTTAAATGTGTAGGATTATAAACGTATATATATCCATGCCTACTTGAAGTTTTCAAATAAAGTTCAAGTCCATAGTTTGTATAACCAAATTTTTGGTCTAAAACAAAAGCTACATTATATTTTTCAAATTTTGAAAAATTTTGGCATAGATGACATTTGGCTTGAATATACGGAGGATAAGCTCCTGAATTATTCAGCTTTTGATTTGCTTTGAGCCATGACCCACCACAACTGTGGCAACGCTGATAAGCTGTGGCGTAAAAATGACCATTGTGGCGACTCGGTGTTGAACTATCTTCAGCTTTAATTTGATAACAACAATTTAGACAAGTAAAAGAAAAAGATCCGTGATAAGGCGCATTTACTGGTGACAAAGAACTGTCATATTTCAAGATACTCAGATGAGAACATTTAGGACATTTTACCCACTGATCTGAATACATAAAAAATGATGGATAGAGCCCTCTATCTACATGTCGACTTATCATTAAAACAAACCTATTTTATTACCTTGCAACTCTTGCGCCAAGCTATAAGCCTGATGATCTGAGAACTTACTGATAATATCGAGTACTTGCATAATATTGCTGTAATGATTATTGCTAAAGTTAGCACCATACAGATTAAGGATAGACATTAAACGTTGTTCTTTAAAGCTTAAAGATTTATGTGGTGTGGTCAGCGGTACAAAAGCATCTAAAATCGTTTGCAAACTTTGATGCGCAATAATTTCTAAGCCAGACTTTTGTGGATGCTCAAAAATTTTATCACGCGCTAGATTTTTGGCTGTTTCGATACCAATTGCAATATCGGGTGAGCAATATTGTAAAAGGTTACCTTTAAGCTGACCTGTAATGATTTCATAATGATGTTTAGCAAAAGCTGTGGTGACTTCATCCACAAGCCGTTTCATAACACGACCACGTAATGCCGAAATCTTTTGTTGCCATGTACTATTTGGATGTGACAATTCTTCAGGCTGACCATAGTCGGCAATAAGGTTTAAGAAAATTGGCTCAACTTCTTGGTAACTCAGCATATTTAAGATAATGCCATCTTCTAAGTCAATTAAGGCATAGCAAATGTCATCCGCAGCTTCTAATAAATAGGTGAGCGGGTGACGGCAATAATGGTATTCACCTAATTGAATAAGTCCGAGTTGTTCTGCAATCTGTTTTAAAATTTCTTTTTCAGATTGATAACAACCAAACTTTGCTCGTTGATGAGAAGGACGATCACCTTGTGACGCAATCGTTTTTGAAAGCCATGGATACTTTAAATAAGCCCCTAAAGTTGCATAGGTTAAGCGCATTCCTCCATCATTTGGATGATAGTCAATGCGACTTAATAAACGTAATCCTTGAGCATTGCCTTCAAACTGGCGAACATCGGCTTCTTCTTCTGGGCTTAGTTTCTTCAAAAAATCATCATGTGAGGCATCATCGAACCACTCACGAATCGCGTATTCACCCGCATGTCCGAAAGGTGGGTTGCCAATGTCGTGGGCAAGACAGGCTGCTTGAATAATTGCGCCGACATCGGCAGGGGAAATCCAGACGGGTAATTCATTTTTTATTTTTTCTGCGGCAAGCATACCCATTGAGCGGCCAATACAGGAAACTTCAAGAGAGTGAGTTAAACGGGTATGAATGCCATCATGCTGTGCGAGTGGGTGAACTTGCGTCTTACGGTTTAGCTGACGAAAACTTTGAGAAAATATAATACGGTCATAATCTTTATGGAATGGGCTACGAGCCAGTTCTGTACTGCTTTTTTTACTACCTAAACGAACTGCAGAAAGCAGCTCTAACCAACGCATTTGTTCCATTTATCATTATTCAAAACTGTAAAACCTGATCATGCCAAAAAAAAGTTAAAAGCACTAGCTTGGTGCGACATAGTTTGTCTTAGTTCAGGTTTTATTATGTTATTGAATAAACATGAAACAATTTATTTTTAGCTAGAATGCCTAAAAAAATGATTTTGAACAAAAAACTACTCACTTCTTGCAGAATTAGGTTACAGAATACTGATTCTACATCTAGCTGATTTTAGCAAGAAGCAGTAGAATATGCGCTCTCTCTAAAGTCACATTGCGGTAAGGTTCACAAGACCTGCCCGTGGAGCCAAAATCAACATGTTTATCGTGGCCGGTGCAGCAGCACATTCTTCTTTTAAGAAAGCTCAACTATTAACACGTTTATCGTCAATTAGTTCTGTTCAATCTTTTGACAGCCAATGGGTCTATTTGTTTGATCAAGCGCTCAACGAGCAGCAACATCAATCTGCTTTGCAATTATTGAATGACGGTGAGTCTTTTGAACTTCGTCAATCTGCAAGTGATGAGATTCAGATTTTAGTTACACCACGTGTGGGTACTATTTCACCTTGGTCTTCTAAAGCAACTGATATTTTCAAAAACTGTAATACACCAGTACACCGTTTAGAACGTGGTCTTTTATTCACGTTAAAAGGCGTTACTGAAATTACGAATGAAGTTAAACAAGTACTTCATGACCGTATGACAGAAACAGTTTTTGCTCAAATTGATGATGCAAAAGCATTATTTTCAGAAACAGCTCCAAAACCATTAAATTCAATTGATATCTTGGGTCAAGGCAAAGAAGCTTTGGTTAAAGCTAACAATGAGTTTGGTTTTGCGTTATCTGAACAAGAAATTGATTACTTAACTGAAGCATTCGGTAAGCTTGGTCGTAATCCGAATGACATCGAGTTGATGATGTTTGCACAAGCAAACTCTGAGCACTGTCGTCATAAAATCTTTGGATCTGAATGGACAATTGATGGTGAAAAACAACCATTATCATTGTTCCAGATGATTAAAAACACTTATAAAGAATCTCCAACTGATGTGTTATCTGCTTATAAAGATAATGCTTCAGTAATTGTGGGTTATGACACGATGCGTTTTTATCCAAAAGCGGATGAAAATGGTCACTTTGTTTATAAATATAAGAGCCAAGCTGCTCATATTTTAATGAAGGTTGAAACTCATAACCACCCAACAGCAATTTCTCCATTTGCTGGTGCTGCAACAGGTTCAGGCGGTGAAATCCGTGATGAAGGTGCAACTGGTCGTGGTGGTAAACCAAAAGCTGGTTTAACAGGTTTCACAGTTTCGAACTTAAATATTCCTGGTTTTGAACAACCTTGGGAAGAAAACTACGGTAAACCTTCACGTATGGCTTCGCCATTACAAATCATGATTGAAGGTCCATTAGGCGGCGCGGCATTTAACAATGAATTCGGTCGTCCTGCATTAAATGGTTATTTCCGTACTTTCGAACAGAATGTAAATGGTGAAGTGAAAGGCTTCCATAAGCCAATCATGATTGCTGGTGGTTACGGTAATATCCGTCCTGACCATGTAGAAAAAGATGCGATTCAACCAGGTGATTTACTCATTGTATTGGGTGGTCCTGCAATGTTAATCGGTCTTGGTGGTGGTGCAGCATCTTCTGTAGATAGCGGTACAATGGGTGAAAGCCTTGATTTCGCTTCAGTACAACGTGAAAACCCAGAAATGGAGCGCCGTTGTCAAGAAGTAATCGATACTTGCTGGCGTTTAGAAGACTTCAACCCAATCGTTTCTGTACACGACGTTGGCGCGGGTGGTCTATCAAATGCTATGCCTGAACTTGTGAACGATCATGAGTTAGGTGCAGTTCTTAACCTTCGTAAGATTCCTTCATTAGAGCCGGGCATGAGCCCAATGGAAATCTGGTCAAATGAAGCACAAGAGCGTTATGTTCTTGCTATTCGTCCAGAATCTTTAGAGCAGTTCGAAGCAATCTGTGCACGTGAACGTTGTCCGTTTGCTGTGTTAGGTGAAGCAACTGAAGCACGTCACTTAACAGTTGAAGACCCATTGTTCCAAAATGATGCTGTTGATATGCCAATGCAGGTAATGCTTGGTGGTACGCCACGCATGCAGCGTTCTTATGAAACTATTGAACGTAGTGGCGATGATTTTGACGCTTCAAAAGTTGATTTGAAAGATGCGATTTTCCGCGTATTGAAAAACCCTACAGTTGCGTCTAAATCATTCTTGATCACCATTGGTGACCGTTCAATTACAGGTATGGTTGCACGTGATCAAATGGTTGGTCGTTGGCAGGTTCCTGTTGCAGATGCAGCAGTAACGACAACAAGTTTGCAAGGTTTCACTGGTGAAGCAATGGCAATGGGCGAACGTCCACCAGTTGCATTGTTAAATCCAGCAGCATCTGCTCGTTTGGCAGTTGCTGAAGCAATTACCAATATTGCATGTGCAAACATTGAACAAATTAGCGATATCAAACTTTCTGCAAACTGGATGGCTGCTGCGGGTCAAAAAGGTGAAGACCAAGCATTGTTTGAAGGCGTGAAAGCAATTGGTATGGAAATGTGTCCTGCTTTAGGAATTGCGATTCCAGTAGGTAAAGACTCACTTTCAATGCGTACGACTTGGAATGATAACGGTGAAGATAAAGCCGTAACTTCTCCAATGACGGGTGTAATTACTGCATTCGCTCCAGTAACTGATGTTCGTAAGACCTTAACACCTGAACTTAAAAATTTAGAAGATTCAGTACTTGTACGTATTGATTTATCTAAAGGTCAGTTCCGTTTAGGTGGTTCGATTCTTGCTCAAGTATATAAAGCAATCGGTTCAATCACTCCAGACGTTGATAGTTTTGATGATTTCAAAGCGTTCTTCGCTTTAATCCAAGACTGGAACAATCGTGGTTTGATTCAAGCTTACCATGACATCGGCGATGGTGGTTTATTAGCTTCTGTAGCTGAAATGATGTTTGCTGCACGTTTAGGTGTTGCGTTAGAAAAACAGACTACTGCGGGCTTATTTGCAGAAGAAATTGGTGCAGTACTTCAAATCAAAGCAACTGATTGGGAAGCTTTGCAAGCAGAAATCGCAGCTTCTAGCTTAAAAGATGCAATTGCTGTAGTTGGTCGTGTAAATAACTCAGATCAATTATCTGTAAATGGTTTAACTTTAGATCGTGCTGAATTACAACAAGCTTGGTCTGAGGTATCTCATCAGATCCAACGTTTACGTGATAACGTAGAAACCGCTGATCAGGAATTTTCATTAATTACTGACAATGCGCACCAAGGTTTAATTGCTAAACCAACATTCGACTTGAATGAACCTATTGAAGCGCCGTTCATTAATACACGTCGTCCTAATATGGCAATCTTGCGTGAGCAAGGTGTAAATGGTCATATTGAAATGGCAGCAGCTTTTGACAAAGTTGGCTTTAATACGATTGACGTACACATGAGCGATTTACTTGCTGGTCGTGTAAGCCTAAGTGATTTCGAAGGTTTAGTGACTTGTGGTGGTTTCTCTTACGGCGACGTAATGGGAGCAGGTGGTGGTTGGGCAAAATCAGTATTGTTCAATGCTAAATTACGTGATCAGTTTGAACAGTTCTTCCATCGTGAAGAAACATTCAGCTTAGGTATCTGTAATGGTTGCCAAATGTTGTCACAATTGGCACCGCTTATTCCGGGTGCTGAACACTGGCCACGTTTCCACCGTAATATGTCAGAAGTTTTTGAAGCTCGTAGCGTAAACGTTCGTGTTGAAAAATCTGTTTCTGTATTACTTGATGGTATGGAAGGTTCAATCTTACCGATTGCTGTTGCACATGGTGAAGGTCGCGCTGTTGCAAGTGAAGCTAACATTGCAAGCTTGAACGCAGCTAACCAAGTTGCATTGCGTTATGTTGATAGTCACGGTAACCCGACTCAACATTACCCATTGAATCCGAATGGCTCACCTGAAGCGATAACTGGTGTTACTTCTAAAGATGGTCGTGCAACGATTATGATGCCGCACCCTGAGCGTACTTTCCGTGCAATTCAGCACTCTTGGAGTCCAGAAGAGTGGACTGAAGATGGTGCATGGTTACGTATGTTCCGTAATGCTCGTAAGTTTATTGGTTAATAGAAAAATTGAAATAAGCCACCGTAAGGTGGCTTATTTGTATGTAGTACAATGTAAATAGAATAAATAGTAGAGAAGAAAAATGAAATCAAAAATCCATTTCCGTGAATTTGCTTTACTCATGGCATTGCTCATGTCGATTGTTTCTTTTTCGATAGATGCAGTTTTGCCTGCGCTAGGCGAGATTGGACGTATTTTTGAATTAAAAAATAATAATCAGTCGCAATGGGTCATCATTGGTATCTTTTCTGGCATGACCATTGGGCAGCTCATTGCGGGGCCTCTATCCGATGCGATTGGGCGTAAACGCATTTTATTCACAGGAATTATTATTTATTTTCTGGGAAGTTTATTGTGCTTTACAACACAAAGTTTTGAGTGGTTTTTAGTTGGGCGTTTTATTCAAGGTATTGGTGTTTCAGGACCTTATGTTGCTACGATTTCAATTGTTAGAGATAAATACAGCGGAGCTCAAATGGCTCGCATCATGTCTTTAATCATGATGGTATTTATGGTGGCTCCAGCAGTTGCACCGAGTTTAGGGCAGCTCATTATTCATTTCTTTGGTTGGCGTGAGATCTTTGTTTTATATATGGTTTATGCCACAGTGATTGGAGCATGGGTTGCTTTACGATTAGAAGAAACCTTAGTGCCTGAAAATCGTTTACCTATGCGGTTGCAAGCATTTCAAGAGGGCTTTAAAGAAGTTGTAAGTAATAAAACCACTATGAGCTATTTGCTATGTGCAGGCTTTTGTTTTGGTGGATTCATTGGTTATTTGGGAACTTCTCAACAAATTTTTATGCAGCAGTTTGGAAAAACAGGACAAGAATTTAGTGCTTATTTTGCCGTGCTTGCTGGTGTGATGGGAATTGCATCATTTACAAACTCTAAAATTGTTATGAAGTTTGGTATGCGTCCAATCTGTATTTATGGCTTTTTAGGCTTGTGCTTAATTTCTTTGATTTTCTTGGGAATTCAGCTTTTAGGCGTGGTTGTATCATTTTGGATGTTTATGCTTTATGCCTGTATTTTATTTTTATTATTTGGAACTCTATTTGGTAATTTAAACGCGATTGCGATGGAACCAATGGGGCATGTCGCTGGAATGGCATCGGCTATTATTGGTGCAGCTTCCTCTGTCTTGTCACTTATTCTTGCCTCTATTATTGGGCAATTATATAACGGTACATTAATTCCAATGACTTGTGGTTTTGTCATTTTGTGTGGTTTGGCTTTCGCTATGACAATATATGAGAATAGATATTTAAAGAAATCGGATGCTTAAAATTATAGGGATGAAGATAAATCATTGAATTTTCAAATTTCTTCAAACTAATAGTTGTGTATAGATTGTTGAAGCTCTTGAAGCATTTTAAAAAAACGTATAAAAGTATAGGTAGCTTACTATTTAACCACTTATGCTTTATTTGAGGTTGGTTCAATTTTTGCTTTCTCTGTAACAACGATAAAAAATCGGAGATCAAAATGATGAAAAATGAAAACCATATAAAAACGTTTTATAAAAAAGATAAGGGCTGGCAATTGTTTGGTTTAGCGCTTGCCATTCAAATCCTCTTTATTGGAGTAAATTATTTAGTAATGATGAGCTGACTTTGATTCTGAGGCTTTTTTAACGGTATGATTTAAAGCATGTTCACAAGTTTTGAGTCATTTTGCCCATGTTAAAGCTGATTTATTACGTACCTGAGTCACATCTTGAGTCGACTAAACAAGCCATTTTCTCTGCTGGTGCAGGTGGTATCGGTAATTATGAACACTGTGCATGGCAAGTGAAAGGAATAGGGCAGTTTAAGCCAGTTAAAGGAGCCGATCCTTATATCGGAGAGCTGGGTGAACTTGAACAAGTTGATGAGTGGCGTGTGGAAACTATTGTAATTGAAGAAAACGCTAAGACCGTAGCGAAAGCATTGAAGGCAAGCCATCCTTATGAAGAGCCTGCCTTTGAGTTTATTCAAATCATCGAAATTGATTTTAATTAAACTGAGAGAAATCTGGTTTACGTTTTTGCATAAATGCTTGTACTGCTTCTAGCATTTCAGGTGAGTGAACGCGTTGCATAAAGATTTCAGCTTCATGATCAATACATTCAATAATTTGCTCTAAATTATGCTTCATAAGCGCTTTTGTCTGCTTTAATGATGCAAGAGGCAAAGCTGCTAAATGCTGAGCTGTTGCCTGAGCAGATGTGTAAGAATCTTCAACTACTTCATTAACTAAGCCAGCTTGTACTGCGGTTTCAGCATTGAATTTTTTTGCAGTAAGTAGAAGCTCAGCTGCTTTGTGATAACCAGCTTGTTGAATGAGTAATTGACTTGCCCCACCTTCTGGAGAAAGGCCAAGACTTACAAATGGAATTTGGAATAAGGCAGTGTTGTCAGCAAAAACTAAATCTGCGTGTAATAAAATCGTAACGCCAATTCCAATTGCCACACCTTTTACTGCAATAAGAAGTGGTTTTGATAATTTGGCAGCCGCTTTAAGTAGAACAAATGGTGGAACTTCTCCAGCTGGCCCCATGTTTGGATTTTGTACAAAACCCATAAAATCTTTCATGTCATTGCCAGCGGTAAAATCTTGCTCGACACCACGTAGAATAACTACTCGAACATCTTTATTAAGATCGGCTTCATTCAGTGCTTTGGCAATCCATAGATAAAGTTCGCCATAGAGTGCATTTTTTGCATCTGGGCGATTTATGGCTAAGGTGAGTACGCCACCTTCTAAATTTGCGTTTAAATGTTGATGAGGTTGTTGAATACAGCTAAGTGTCATCGTACTATCCTTGCTTTAAACCACGTTGTTAATTTTTAGGTTCTCATTATGGCGCATATTTTTTGTAATGAGCGTTACTGATGAGTTCATAAAAAGTGAAAATCTAATTATGTATAAATTTGACTATCTCGTTTTTATAGGGCGTTTTCAACCATTTCATTTGGCTCATATGCAGACAATTGAAATTGCCTTACAACAAAGCCATTATGTGGTTTTGGCGCTAGGCTCTGCTCAAATGGAACGTAATATTAAAAATCCGTTCTTAGCAATAGAGCGTGAGCAAATGATCTTGTCAAATTTTTCTCTAGAAGAACAAAAACGCATCCGTTTTGTACATGTGGTAGATGTTTATAATGACGAAAAGTGGGTAAAACAAGTCAAATCTTTAGTGAATGGCGTAATTGAACCGAACTCAAAAGTTGGTCTAATTGGGCATTTTAAAGACGAGTCTTCCTATTATTTGAGACTGTTTCCAGAGTGGATCATGGTTGAGCTGGATAGCTTAAAAGACTCTATTTCAGCAACGCCAATGCGTGAAGCTTATTATCGTGGTGAAATCCAAACTGAATTCTTTCCTGTAGGAACGATTAAATTTTTAGATGAATTTAAAGAGACGGAAGTTTATGCTGAACTCCAGCGCAAATATCTTATAGATGATAAAACCAATCTAAATTAATTCAGCTTGTGGTTCGTGTGCTTGATAAAGATCCTGCAACTACATTTGTAGTCATTGATGAAGTTGAAACTGATAACTAGGGTGTTGCAGGTGAAAGTGTTTCTGCGATACGAAAAAGACAAAGTTTGAGTACTTAAAATGCAAAATAATCCGATTACTGAGATTCAAAAACAACTAGAGCAATATTTTGATGGTTTGTATTTTTGTGATGTGCAACTTCTAAATAATGTTTTTCATCCTGATGCTATATATATCAATGTAACCGAGCAACCTGTACTACGACTTAGCATGGCTGAATATTTTCCGATTGTTGCGAGCCGGATTTCTCCAGCTTCAATGCGACAAACACGACAGGATAAAATCAGTTCAATCAATTTGATTAATGAACGGTTGGCGCTAGTCCATGTTGAATGCGTTATCCACCCTAAATATTTTTATGATGCACTTACATTTGTGTTTGAAGATGATCAATGGAGAATTATATCGAAAGTATTCCATTATCAAATTTTAGCGGATTGAATGATTAAGCATCTGCCCAAAAGATAATTCGGTTGGAAAAAGGATCGGTGATGCTGAGTTCAAGTGTTTCCCAATCTGTTTTTTCAACCTGAGGTTTAGAAAATTTGTAATCTTTTTTGCTTAGTTCACTGTGCAGCTCATAAATATGTTCCCAATAAATACGGATTGCACTATGTGGACTTGCATCACCAAAATGCTCGGATAAATGAATAACGCAATCATCTTTGGAAATTTGTAAATATAACGGAAAGTTATCTTCAAATTGATGTTGCCAATCAAGCTGAAAACCTAAGAACTCAAGATAAAATGATTGAGCTAAATCAACATCAAAAATTCTTAAAATTGGAGTGATTGAACCAGATTGCATCATTTTTCCTTTTAGTGTGTACCAAATTGTTGAGTCCAATAACTCTTTTGCTTCACAGACTGATCAGAAGCACACGCGATTGCGTAAGTTGTGAATTTCGGATTCATTAGATTACTACAATGCAAGGGACTTGTTAGCCATTTAGACATAACTTGCCCTAAAGTTTTTTGGCCACTAGCGACATTTTCACCATTGGCTTTACCAAGGGTATTGTAAATTTTTAAACGTGATTTTAAGTCCAGACCCGTTGAGCCAACATGCCCGAGAAAGTTGTGTGCAGCCATATCTTCACTATGAGAAAGTGCGCCTTTATATAAATTATTACTCCAGCTTAAAGGTTTGGTTGCTGTGAAATACTGCTGACCACATTGACGTGATTGCTGTCGGATCTGATTAATTGTGTTCAGTACAGCTTGTTGGTAGGCTGGGTTTTGTAAATCTTGGCAGCTTATTTCATTGGAATTGTTTTGAATTTGAGCAATTGATGTGGTGCTATCAGTGGGTATTGCTAATGTATTTGCACTACATGCACCGATAAAAAGAGTAGTAGGCAGCAAAGAGTAGGTTTTGAGTAGACTCATATCATTGCCTTCAAATAATTATTCTAATATTTTTATGATACGCCAAAGTCAAAGTATTGGGTAATGCTTTGCAAACAAAAAGCGAGTGTGAAACTCGCTTTTTGTTTGTTAATTTTATTAAGCTGTTTGAAGGGCTTTTAAGTCTTCTAGAACTTGTTCTGCATGTCCAGCAGCTTTAACTTTACGGTAGCTTTTAACTAAAGTTTTGTTATGGAAAATGAAAGTAGAGCGTTCAATACCCATTACTTTTTTGCCATACATATTTTTTTCTTTAATCACATCGAAGTGCTTACACAGTACTTCTTCTTTATCACTAATCAGATCAATAGTCAGTGCCTGCTTTTCTGTAAAATTTTGGTGGGCTTTTACTGAGTCGCGCGAAACACCAAAAATACTGGCACCTAAAGCATCAAACTGATCTTTTAAACAAGAAAAACCAACAGCTTGTGTTGTACATCCTGGAGTTGAATCTTTAGGGTAGAAGTAAATGATTAACCATTCATTTTCGACCTCAGTCAAGTTCACTTCACCTTGTGTTGTTGGGAATACCTGATTTGGTAATTGGATATTGTCAGTCATTTCTCATCCTTCAAAAAAGCTAAATTTGATCTAATTCAAGTGGTAAAAAAGCATATTCCTCATGATAAACAATATCGAGCTTTCTTACAGGAATTGGTTTGTTAAAAATTGGGCCATCAATCACAGTCGTATGAAATTCACCACCTTCACCACATGGATCAATACCGCGGTTTTCAAGTTGTTTTATATATTCTAAGGTTAAAGTTTTTCCTAAATCTTCAATTGTCATTCCTAGTTTTAAGTTCACTGTTACAAGCACACTACGGAAACCAAGATTAATAAATTCTTCAACAACTTCACGATGTGGACGAAGCCAAAGAGGCATTCCTAATTTGAGTCCCACGTGTTGAGTTATTCGATCATGCCAACACCCATGTTCAGGCATATCCAGATCGCCTGTAACAAGTACCTCGGCACCTTGTTGTTTTGACTGAATGAGTAATTCAATAAATTTAGCTTCATAGTCATTCCAGCTTGATGAAGCCATAAATACGGGTAAGCCGATTGCTTTAGCTTGTGCTTGAATAATATCAAGTGGCATAGCATGTGAACGAGAGCGCTGACCTTGTTCTTCCAGCATGACAATGAGCCCACTCACCGTGCCAGTTTTCATTGCATGGTTTATTTCAGGTGAATTGTTCAAGTTGGATAAGTTTATTTTAACAGAGCTACAAAAAAGCCTGCATAAATGCAGGCTTAATTTGGAATAACAAAAGCTTATTTTTTAGGAGCTTGTTGTTGAGCAGCTTTCATTGCATCTTCAGTTAATTTTTCAAGTTTAGTTGTTAACTGAGGACCGAAACATGCTTTAAGATCACGGTTTTGTTGTTGTACAAATCCTAGAGAACTTGGGCTTTTCTTCGCATTGATTGCACTTTGGATTTCCCATTTTTGTGCTTCAGTCACTTTACCTTGTGCTTCAACTTGGCAGCTACAGAATTTGCTAACTTCAGATGAACTTAGTTTGCCGCCTTTAGCTGTTTGATCTTTACAAACGTTAACTAATGCACCTTTAACGTTAGTACTTTTATATGCTGCTTGAACTGGGTTTTCGGCAGCATGTGCTGTACCAGCCATAAGAGCAACTGTTGAAAACAAAGATGAAAGAATAAGATTTGATTTTAACAACTTCATAAATTTTACCTACTTATTACGGTATATAGCGTGTTGGGTCGGCAACACCGGCCTCGATAAAGCCTTCTTTACGCAAACGGCAACTGTCACATTTGCCACACGCACGTCCTTGAGCATCTGCTTGGTAGCAAGATACCGTTTGACTATAGTCTACGCCATGTTCAATCCCTAAACGTATAATATTCGCTTTGGATAAATGTAACAGTGGTGTTTCAAACTTAAGTGGTTTTCCTTCTACGCCAGCTTTAGTTGCTAAGCGTGCCATATTCGCAAAAGCATCAATAAATTCAGGACGACAATCAGGATATCCTGAATAATCAACAGCATTGATACCAATAACAATCGCTTCAGCATTAAATACTTCAGCTGCGGCTAGAGCATAAGAGAGGAAAATAGTGTTACGCGCTGGTACATAAGTTACAGGAATACCTTCTTGTAACTGTTCTGGTACGGCAATGTTGTGGTCTGTAAGTGCAGATCCACCTAAATTAGCCAAATCGATATTAATTACACGATGTTCAACGCCTGCACGTTGAGCTAATGCTTTTGCTGCATCTAGTTCAGTCGTTGAGCGTTGGCCATACATAAAACTAATAGCAATACATTCATAGCGTGCTTGTGCCCAAGCTAGGCAAGTGGTTGAGTCTAAGCCGCCTGAAAGCAAAACAATGGCACGAGGGCGCATATTTTTCTCCATATTCGGAATGATTTATTTTGTTGAGTAATTAACGGCCTGATTCATCGTTCCAAAGCAGTTTATGTAACTGAAGTTGGAAGCGAACGAGGAGTTTATCATCAAGTATCCACTGTGCCAGATCACGTGCTAGACGTGGCAGGCCAACAGCACCTTTTTCAACTGCAAAGGCAGGGGAGAACCAAACGGTACTGACTTTTTTATGCAGTTGATATTTTTCAACTTGCTGCTTTGACCATTCATAATCTTCGCGATTACAAATGACGAATTTAATTTGATCGTGCGCAGTCAAATGATCAAGATTGCTGATGAGATTACGATGTTCCTCACCAGAAGTTGGAGTTTTTAAATCAAGAACTTTAGAAACACGCGAATCTACTTTTGAGACATCGAGCGCGCCACTGGTTTCTAAAGAAACATCAAAGCCAGCTTCACATAGACGTTGTAATAAAATTAAACAGTTTGGCTGTGCAAGTGGTTCACCACCAGTTACACAAATATAAGGAGTTTGATATTGGGTAGCTGTTTCAATGATATGTTCAAGTGAAAAACGTTCACCGCCTTCAAAAGAATAAGTGGTATCACAATAACTACAACGTAATGGACAGCCCGTTAGACGGATAAATACAGTCGGTAGGCCAGAGGCGTTTGCTTCACCCTGCAACGAGTAAAAAATCTCGGTAATGCGTAAACCGGACGCAGGGTCTGAGACAGGAATTGCAGAGGAACGTAAGGAAGCCATTCTAGAAATACCACACTATATAAAAAATAAAATCTCTACGATCAGTTTTGACCGTAGAGATGTTTGATCAAACTGAAATTAGTCAGCGCGTAACAAATCGTTCAAACTTGTTTTTGCACGTGTTTGCGCATCAACTTTTTTCACAATAATTGCAGCATATAAGCTGTATTTACCATCAGCTGACGGCAGGCTACCTGCTACAACAACTGAACCTGCTGGAACACGACCATAATGGACTTCGCCAGTTGCACGATCATAAATTTTAGTTGATTGACCAATGAAAACGCCCATTGAAATAACTGAGCCTTCTTCAACGATAACGCCTTCAACGATTTCTGAACGCGCACCAATAAAGCAGTTGTCTTCAATAATGGTTGGGTTAGCTTGTAATGGTTCTAAAACACCACCGATACCTACACCACCAGACAAGTGAACATTTTTACCGATTTGAGCACATGAACCTACAGTTGCCCATGTATCAACCATTGTGCCTTCATCTACATAAGCACCAATGTTTACATAAGAAGGCATTAACACTACGTTTTTAGCTTGGAAGCTACCACGACGTGCTACAGCAGGAGGAACAACACGAACACCTGCTGCTTTAAATTGTTCTTCAGTCCAACCAGAGAATTTAGTTTCAACTTTGTCGTAGAAACGAAGATCACATGACTCGATTGGTTTATTGTCATTTAATTTAAATGATAATAAAACAGCTTTTTTTAACCATTGGTGAACAACCCATTCACCATTGATCTTTTCAGCAACTCGAAGTGTACCGTTATCTAAACCAGCAATTGCTTCTTCAACAGCTTGGCGGATTTCGCTTGAGCAATCTGCTGCAGTAAAGTTTGCGCGGTCTTCAAATGCTTGCTCAATGATCGTAGAAAGCTGAGACATGATCTTCCTTCCATAAAAAATTTTAAAGATTTTACACTAATTTGTGACAAGAATCTTTGAAAAAACGTGTTACGTTTAATCGAGGATATAAATGAGGTAAATGAAAATAGGCTTATTAGATAATCAAGTGTTTTTTACACAAAAATGATTTGAAAATAAAAATTTAACTCAATTTGTATCAAAAAATAACAGAAATCTACCACTTTTTGTATAAAAAAGACTCTAAGCTCTCTTTATTATGATTTCAGTCACAAGATGAATAAATTAAAAACAGAGCCTTTTTGAGGAGAAAACTATGAAAGCATTACGTGTTTTAGTAACAACAACAGCTTTATTCGCTGCTGGTGCTGTAATGGCAGATGAAGCAGTTGTTCATGACAGCTACGCATTTGACAAAAACCAATTAATTCCTGTGGGGGCGCGTGCTGAGGTAGGTACAACTGGTTACGGTGGTGCTTTATTGTGGCAAGCAAACCCATATGTAGGTTTAGCACTTGGTTATAACGGTGGTGACATTTCTTGGTCTGATGACGTAAAAGTTAATGGCTCAACCTATGACATCGATATGGATAACAACAATGTTTATTTAAATGCTGAAATTCGTCCATGGGGTGCAAGTACTAACCGTTGGGCTCAAGGCCTATATGTAGCGGCTGGTGCAGCATATCTTGATAATGACTATGATTTGACTCGTAACGTTGATGCGACCCGTTCATTCCGTGTCAATAACCAAGACTTTATTGCGGGTGCCGATGGTGTAAAAATTAACGGTCAAATGTCTTATAAAAATGATATCGCTCCATACCTAGGTTTTGGTTTTGCGCCTAAAATCAATAAAAACTGGGGTGTATTCGGTGAAGTAGGTGCTTATTACACTGGTAACCCAACAGTTAAACTTGTTTCAACAGGTTCAGCGGTTACAACTGGTGATCAATCACTTGAAGAAGCAGTAAATGCGGAAGCTCGTAAAATCGCGAATGATGATAAATACCAATGGTTACCAGTTGGTAAAGTTGGTGTGAACTTCTACTGGTAAGATCTAAAAGAAAAAAACGAGCTACGGCTCGTTTTTTTTGCGTCTCATAAAATAAAAGAGCTAAAAAGCTCTTTTATTTATTGTTGAATCTTTATTCATCTGGGTAAGCAATTTTCTTAAGGGCTTTGATATCGGCATCAGGTGAGCATAAAGAAATAAACTCGTAACCATAACCGCGTAGTAAATGGCCTTTACGAACTGCAATCCATGTTGTATTGACACCAAAAATATCAGTTTTAGTCTGTTTTAAACGATGATCACGTTCTGTGTCATAGGCCACGTCATTGACAATTCCGACTCCCATGCCCAATTCGACATAAGTCTTAATAACGTCTGCATCAAGAGCAGACATTACGATATCTGCATCAAGGTGAGCTTCTTCAAAAGCTTTGTCAATTTTAGAGCGACCTGTAAAACCACCATGATAAGTAATGAGTGGGTAGTCCGCTAAAAGTTCAAGCGTAATCTTGTCTGCCTTTACTAAAGGATGATTTTGCGGTGTGATAATGCTGTGTTGCCATTGATAGTAAGGAATACTAGCCAGATTTTCTTCAGTTGTTAAAGACTCTGTGGCAATTCCAATATCTGCTTCGCCTTGTAAGAGCATTTCTGAAATTTCAACAGGGCTGGCTTGTTGTAAAATCAAATGAACTTTAGGAAATAATTTTTTAAATTGGTTTACGATCGGAGGTAGCACATAACGTGCTTGAGTATGGGTTGTTGCGATCGTTAATGTGCCTTCATCAACTTTATTAAAGTCTTCTGCAAGGCGTTTAATATTTTCAGCATCAACCAACATGCGTTCAACGATGCCAAGAAGAGATTGTCCTGGTTCTGTTAAACCTAAAAGACGTTTACCTTTTCGTATAAAAAGCTGTACACCTAGCTCATCTTCTAGATCTTTAATATGTTTACTTACACCCGATTGAGACGTGTAGAGTGCAGCCGATGCTTCGGTTAAGTTAAAGTTTTGGCGTACAGTTTCTCGGATAATTCTTAATTGTTGAAAGTTCATTCACACTTTTCCTCAAAAGAGGTGAGGAATTGCTTTAGTTCCGCAAGATATTTCCTCACCAAATATATTTCTTAAGCAACTTGATCTGCAAATAAGTGCAATTGAGATGCACTCACCCAAACAGTTTGATTTGGTTTAAATGCATGTAATTTTGCAGCTTCACTGCTCAGAGCAATTTCAATTAAACGTCCATTACGGTCTTGTAATTCCGCCACAACTTTTCCGGCAATCCAGATTTCACGTACAAAAGTCGCTTCAATCGTATTCGCTTGCGGTTGCGAGTGAATATGTAACTCATCTGGACGGGCAAAAGCAATCACTTTTCCTTGAGGTGCCTCAACTGCCGTTGGTAATTCAATACGGTCATTGCCAATACGAATAATACCGCCGGTATGTTCACCTTCAAAACGATTTGCTTGACCCAAGAAATCAAATACAAATGGTGTTGCAGGTTTTTCATAAACTTCACGAGGTGAGCCGATCTGCTCGACATTCCCCTTATTCATTACAATAATTTGGTCTGCAACCTCAAGTGCTTCTTCCTGATCGTGGGTTACAAAGATTGACGTAATATGCAATTCATCATGCAAGTTGCGTAACCAGCGGCGTAACTCCTTACGGACTTTAGCATCTAGCGCACCAAATGGTTCATCAAGCAATAACACTCGTGGCTCTACTGCCAAAGCACGGGCTAAAGCAATACGCTGACGTTGTCCACCAGAAAGCTGAGCAGGGTAGCGGTCTGCTAAAAATCCAAGTTGAACTAGATCAAGTAAACGAGTAACACGTTTTTTAATTTCAGCTTCTGAAGGGCGTGTTGCACGAGGACGAACACGTAAACCAAATGCAATATTGTCAAATACTGTCATGTGACGGAATAAAGCATAGTGCTGAAATACAAAACCAACCTGACGCTCACGCACGTGTACATTGGTCGCATCTTCACCTTCAAGTAGCACTTGACCACCATCAGCTGATTCTAATCCTGCAATAATCCGAAGTAGGGTTGTTTTACCACAACCAGATGGGCCGAGTAGGGCAACCAGTTCACCTTCTGGAAAATCTAGAGAAATATTTTTAAGCGCATGGAATGCACCAAAGTGTTTTTCAATATTTTTAACTTGAATACTCATGATTTCATTCCTTACGAATCAGTTGAATGTGGTTCTGGTTTGTCTTGATGTAGTTCTAACCACGTTTTCAATACCAGCGTTAATAGGGCTAAAAAAGCAAGCAATGAGGACACGGCAAATGCTGCGCTAAAGGTGTACTCGTTATATAAAATTTCGACATGAAGTGGCAGGGTATTGGTTTCACCACGAATATGGCCAGAAACTACCGATACTGCACCAAACTCACCCATTGCACGGGCATTACACAGAATCACGCCGTAAATCAAACCCCATTTAATGTTAGGTAATGTCACTTTCCAAAAGGTTTGCCAGCCTGAAGCACCCAATACAATCGCTGCTTCTTCTTCCTCTGTTCCTTGAGCCTCCATGAGTGGAATTAACTCACGCGCTACAAAAGGGACTGTAATAAAGATGGTTGCTAAAACAATTCCAGGTACTGCATACAAGATCTTAATGTCATGGTCCATTAACCAGCCGCCAAACCAACCTTGAGCACCAAAAATAAGTACAATCATTAAACCTGCAATAACAGGTGAAACCGAAAAAGGCATATCAATGATGGTTGTTAAAACGGCCTTACCTCTAAATTGGAACTTAGAGACAGCCCATGCTGCGGCAACACCAAATATCACGTTAATCGGCACTGCAATTGCTGCGGTTAATAAAGTTAATTTCACTGCTGATAACGTATCTGGATCAATCAAAGCCTGAACATAGACTTCAAGTCCTTGTTTAAATGCTTCTACAAAAACTAGAATGAGTGGCAACATGAGGCAACTGAGGAAAAAAATCAGCGCAATTGTAATTAAGGTATAACGTACCCAAGTTGGTTCGCGTGTTGCATCTCGTGATTGCAATTTAAGCGCAAGTGCATTGCTGTCAGTATGTAGGTTCATGTGATATTTCTCCCTGTACGACGGTTTGCCCATGCTTGAAGTAAATTAATGGCAAATAAGATGATGAAAGAGAGAACTAACATGACCGCAGCAATTGTTGTTGCACCTGCATAATCATATTCTTCAAGGCGTGAAATGATCATGAGCGGAGCAATTTCTGTTTTAAACGGCTGGTTACCTGCAATAAAAATAACTGAACCATATTCACCGACACCGCGAGCAAATGCTAAAGCAAAGCCTGTGAATAGAGCTGGTAGTAATATCGGTAAAATAATCTTAGTAATTGTCTGCCAGCGATTTGCGCCGAGTGCTGAAGCCGCTTCTTCAAGTTCAGTTTCGATATCACTGAGTACAGGTTGAACTGTTCTTACAATGAATGGAATACCGATGAATATTAATGCCAACGTAATACCGATTGGCGTATATGCAACTTGAATACCGAGTGGTTCTAAATACTGACCGATCCAACCAGTGGGTGCATAGAGTGAGGTAAGCGCAATACCTGCAACTGCAGTTGGAAGAGCAAAAGGTAAATCGACTAATGCATCAACCAAGCGTTTCCCAGGAAAGTTATAACGTACAAGGCACCAAGCCAAAAGTAAGCCAAACACAACATTAATAAAGGCTGCGATTAAAGCTGAACTAAAGCTGAGCTGAAGCGATTTTAAAATACGCTCAGAGGTTAAAATTTCCCATAATCCGTCCCATCCAATTCCAAATGATTTGATAAAGACTGCGGCTAATGGAATAAGCACAATAAAAGAAACGTAGGCGAGGGTGAAGCCCAAAGATAGACCAAACCCAGGCAGCACTCGGGATCGCTGCGACATGATATTTCCTCAAAGAGAAAAGCCTGCTGAAACCAGTAAGCGAATAAATAAAGATAAACGGTGCGATATAAAGCTGGGTATTAAGCAAATTTCAAAGAGAAATGAGTTTTTACCGGGTCGATAGATGAGTGACTACACATCGAATCTTCTGGAATCAAATAATTCAGCAAATCTGGAAACGGGCCAAAACCTGAAGCAACATTAATATGGCCGACTTCACCAAGATTAACAGGGTTTAATTTCCATGATTTCGCAAGTTGTAATGCATCAAAAAAACCAAGCCATGGATCATTTTCACTAATGAGGAGCGTTGTAGGCACATCAATTTTTAATTGATGAAAATAATCTTTGTAGTCAGTCAAACTATGTCGAGCAAACCCTGCTTCCCCAAAGCGTGCTGGATTTGCCGGAGCGACTAAAATAAGTTTCTTAACTCGGTTTTTTAACTCTGGATGCTCAGCTAAAGCAGCGACACTTGTTAAGCAACCAAAGCTATGAGCAACAATTTGTACAGGAGCTGGTGCTGCTTGAACCGTTTTAACGAATTGCTCAACCCATTCACTTAGTACAGGTCTATCCCAGTTTTTTTGCTCAACACGAGAACTAGACACGAGTTTACGCTGCAACCAAGATTGCCAATGCTGATGTTCACTTCCACCTACACCTGGAACAATTACAGTATGAATCATGTCAGTTCTCCTTGTCTTTAGTACAAAGAATTACTTCTCTGTACTATTGATTTTCACGATTTGATCGAAGACACCACCATTGTCGAAGTGTTTCTTTTGTACCTTCGTCCAACCACCAAACTCTTTATCGATAGTTACAAGCTTCAATGGCTTAAATACGTTGCTGTATTTCTTAAGAACGGCTGCATTGCGTGGACGGTAGAAGTTGCGTGCTGCAATTTCTTGACCAGCTGGTGAATACAAGTAGTTGAGGTAACCCTTAGCAATCGTTAAGTTGCCTTTTTTCGCAGCATTTTTCTCAACAACAGCAACTGGAGGTTCAGCTAAAATCGAAAGAGACGGGGTAATAATTTCAAATTTGCCCGGCTGTTCACGAGTAGCTAAATATGCTTCGTTTTCCCAAGCCAGTAACACATCACCAATGCCACGTTCAGCAAAAGTTGTGGTTGCACCGCGCGCACCTGAATCTAGAACCTTAGTGTGTTTATAAATTTGGCGAACATACTCTTGTGCTTTAGCATCGTTACCACCTGGTTGATGTTTTGCCCAAGCCCAAGCTGCAAGATAATTCCAACGAGCACCACCTGAAGTTTTCGGGTTTGGTGTAATAATTTCTACACCTGGTTTGATTAAATCACCCCAGTCTTTAATTTGTTTTGGATTACCTTTACGCACTAAAAACACAATTGTTGAAGTGTATGGGGTAGAGTTCTGCGGTAACTTTTTCTGCCAGTCAGCTGGAAGTAATTTTGCTTTTTCCGCAATTTCATCGATATCCGCCGCAAGTGCTAATGTCACTACATCTGCATTTAAGCCATCAATCACTGCACGCGCCTGCTTACCAGAACCGCCGTGTGATTGTTTGAACTCAATATCTTGACCAGTACGTTGTTTCCAGTAAGTACCGAACTGTTTATTGAAATCTGTATATAACTCACGAGTAGGATCGTAAGAGACGTTTAAAAATTCTTGCGCTGCAAATGATGAAACAGACAGAAGTGCAGCGATAACCCCGACTTTTAATTGTGAAAAACGCATGAGA
>NZ_JADWOM010000013.1:0-125175 GCF_016106645.1 Acinetobacter sp. ACIN00229 | reverse complement strand
TATTAAAAAGCTAGTAAAGTGATGGGTTGAAGTAATTTTAATTTGTAAAATTGATAATGAATTAAATTAACTTCTTCAATGAGAAAAATTCAATTGATTAAACATACAGGTCTGTATATTCTTGGTTGTAAGAAAAACAATTTCAATATAAATAATATATAACTATAAGTTTGTTTCAGTGCAGAAATAAGAAAGCCGACCCAATTGGGTCGGCTTTTTATTTTTTAATGATATAGCTCAGTTAAAATGTCAGTAGGTTATTAGATTTTAAAAATTAACTATTAATATTCTACGGATTTTTTGTGAATGAACTAGCAAGTTCAGCTACAAGTTCTTCAGCTTTTTGAAAAGCATTTTCTAATGACTTTATATGTCGTTCATCTCCAAACTCTTGATATTCTGAGACAATTTCATAAATTTTCTCTACACCTAAATATTTACTGAGTGTACGCAGGTGAGGTACAAGATGATTCATATTGTGACGAATTCCATCTTTCTCAAAACCAAACTCTCCACTAGACGTGATAATGATTAAAATTTTTCCAGATAAAAGAGGTTGTAAAGGGAAGTCTCCTCGAGCAAGGTCAAAATCAAATGTTTTACTAATCCGAATAATTTGGTCAAACCATGCTTTGAGTTGAGCAGGCATACCGTAATTGTACATAGGGGAAGAAATTAGAATGATATCTGAACTCGAAACCTCCGCTATTAACTGATCGGATATTGATAAGACATCGCATTGAGTTTGTGTTCTTTTATTTTCAGGTGTGAATACGGCATCAATCCAGTCCTGAGTAATAAATGGAGGTGGATTCATTCCTACATCCCGATAAATATACTCATCCATAGGCTTTTTATTTTTCCATAAACTGACCAATCGGCTGGCAATATTTTTAGAAATCGAATTATGGTTTGAATTAGGATTAATCGCAGCTCTTACACTAGCATCTATATGTAATATTTTACTCATCATAAATTCCAAAAAAGTTAAGGTTTAATTTATTTTGAGTTTTAAAAGATAAGTAGACAAACGAGAAAATTACATTTATAGATGAGTTTAGTTCATCTATAAGTATCACTTTGGAGAAAGCATGCAAGTCTCTTTGCAAGCACTTAAGGCATTTGAATCAGCCGCTCGATTGGGGAGTTTTAAATTGGCTGCTGAAGAACTTTCGCTAACACCAACTGCAATTTCACATCATATTACTAATTTAGAAAGCAGATTAAATGTTGATTTATTTCATCGACAAGTAAGAAAAATAACGCTTACAACCACCGGAGAGAGACTTGCTGGGGCAATTTCTGAAGGGTTTCGTAAAATTGAAGATGCATTAGATGAAATAACAGTAAATGGAAATGTAGTGAGAGTGGCTAGTACGTCTTCACTCGCTGCAATGCTGTTAATTCCTTCTATAAATGAATTTTATCAATTGCACCCCGATATCTCAGTTGAATTCTCTACAGGCGAAGCTTTAGAAAGTCATTTATATACATTGCCTATTCGATATGGTGATGTATCTTCAGTACCAGCTAAAGATGTCCTTAAATATGAGTCTTTTAATGTATTTGGTGCATCTAAACTTGCTCTGACCAAAGATGTGAGTGAGCCAATAACGTTATTCACCACTGAATGGAAAAATAAAGCACTACCAAGTCCACCATTAGACACATGGCTTGAGGTGAATGGATGGAAAAAGGAGAGGGTGATAATTAAGAAATTTGATCAGGAAATTTTTGGCATACATGAGGCTTTATCTGCCAATGGATTAGTTTTTTGTTCTGCTACACTTACCCATAGGTTCGTTAAGGCGAATCTTTTACAGGAGTTTAAAACCAAACCCATTCAATCAGAACTGTGTTACTACATTCCAAATAAGGAAGATTTTAAAAATAGAAATGCGAGAAAATTTATTGAATGGGTAGAAAGTTTATTCAACCAATAAACTTATATCTTTGATTGGTTTTAACTATACAACACTAAAACTCATATAGCCTTTTTATGCTATAAACTTAGATAAATTAATAATTAGAGAGATAAATATGCTTAACAACTTTAATGCTGAACAAGCTCGTCAAAATGCTAAAAACTTTAAAATAAATCAAGACGTCATATTGGAAAAAATTTTAACTGGTACTGAGTCAGAATCTAAGGAGGGAAAGAGAAAAGCAACTTTCTGGTTTCCTGTTGATGCTATAAGCCCTGATCATCTTACTCTGGTTGAAGAGGAACTTAAAAACAGAGGGTTTAATGTCTCAACTGATATTGAGCACTCTGGTACCACGATCACAATTGAAATAAGCTTCTAATTATCGCTGTGTTTTAACAAACCATCCTTAAAACAAGGGTGGTTTTTTGTTGCATGATTTTCTGTGATTTAGAGGAAGTAAGTATAAATTTATTTACAATTAAACTTATATTAATCAGGATATTATTTGACAGCTTCCATCTTCTTCTGTAGCTTTACTTTTTAAGTGGAATATGGATATGAACTTCCAAACAATACTTTTATCTTTCAAAAATCAATCTACTGGTACAGATGCATTTAAAGATTTAAAAAATGCTTGTGAACAGTCTCTTAAAGAATCTCAAAATACAAAAGAAAAAGCAGCCGTCTATTTAATCTATGGTTTTGCGCGTAGCTACGTGATCTTATATGAAGATGAAGCCGTAACGTCTGAATTTGCCAACACCTCTAAGTCTATGCTTATAGACTACATGGAATGTTTAAATGAAGCTCTATTAAGTCAAAATGATAGCGCTATTTTGAATGCCTTAAATCAAGTAAGCGATGACTATATAAAGGGCTCTCGAGTTTTCTAAACACTATTAATTTATTTTTGATGAAAATACTTCTTTAGCCCAAGCTAAAGAAGTATTTAATGTTTATTTTAGTGAGACTTTTTCTTACCCCCACCATCTTGTTTATTGACAGTAGACCATGCAATTCGTTCAGCTTCTTCTTGAGAATGACCTCTATCTACTTCACTCTCAACAATATGTTTAGCCTGACGTTTTTGCTTTGCTGTATAAGCTGTTTTATCACCGCGAGGCATAAGTTCATCCTCCATATCTATCATTAAGATACTTAATATTTAAACATGCTGAGAATTTAAACCAGTTAAGTAATGTCTCCCAATGTGTATTAAGTAGTTAGAAGTTTTACCTAAATGTGAATTTGAAAAGGTAATAAATCACTTTAATATCATAAATTTCATAGTATTAATGTGTGCAAGTATTAAAAATAGATCACAAAAAGTACTCAGTAACGAACATTTTTTCTTTTTTCCTAAAAATTGTTTTTATTTTATTAAAGTTGAAAATTAGGTTTAGTGTTTAAAATCAAATATTTATTAATTTGTTGTGAAAGCGAATTTTTATCTGGAACAAAGTTATTATCGACCTTAATCAATGTTGTAGGTTAATATTTCCCAAGAATTAAAAAAACGACTGATGCGTAAACAAACCTGCGTGTGTGAGTCGTTTTTTTTCATGTATGCTGTCCTTAGTTCAAGAGTTGATTTGAAATGCACTGTGATATTTATAGATCGAGCAAAAAAGATGAAATGTACATGTATATTGCTCGTCCAAACTATCCTGACGATGCGGAACAAGCTGATCCGTTTGAAAATGTTCCTGAAGCTGTTTTACAAGCGTTTGGTCGTGCAACGTTTGTCATGCATTTAGAATTAGCTCCAACACGTAAATTGGCGCGTGCTAATGTTTTACATGTTTTAGACTCATTACAAACAAAAGGTTTCTTTATTCAGATGCCACCAGAAGGGTTAATTAACCCAAATGCGGTTGAACCAGAGGGCTTACGTGGTGCGTGAAGATCAAACTGGAATAATGAATCAATTATTCTCTTTTTTGGATGTTGTTCCTGAAGGTGTTATTGCTTTAACAGCTTACGGAATAGGCGCTATTATTGCTTTATGGTGTTGGTGGCGATTAATGCGTCGCCTTCCTACAACTTTTGGTGCAATTAGCTGGCTTATTGTATTTGCTATTTTAGTTACCCCAACAGTGTCTGAAGGACCAAATGCATCGGTAGCACCGGCTATTTTTGGACTTCTATTTGGTGTTTTAACCAAAGATAGCCCTCTAATTTGGTCAAATTTATCTTTAATTCTGTTTGTAGTTGGTCTAGGTTTGGTTGTTGGCTATTGTTGGTCAAAATATTCAACAAACAAAAGCATGCGTTCCATCTAACCATTGAAATAGAAAAATAAGGTCTTTACATGTCTGCTGATACCCAACATTTTACCGGTACAGATCAATATATCGCGACTGATAGTCTTAAGCTCGCTGTAAAAGCAGCTCGTGCTTTACAAAAGCCTTTACTAATTAAGGGTGAACCTGGCACGGGTAAAACTTTACTTGCTGAACAAGTAGCACAAAGCTTGGGTTTAAAACTGATCACTTGGCATATCAAATCCACAACCAAAGCGCAGCAAGGGTTGTATGAGTATGATGCGGTTTCTCGTTTAAGAGATAGCCAGTTAGGTGATGATCGAGTTTACGATATTAAGAACTATATTAAACCCGGTAAACTGTGGGAAGCTTTCACGAGTGAAGAGCGTTGTGTTTTGTTAATTGATGAAATTGATAAAGCCGATATCGAGTTTCCAAATGACTTGCTGCATGAACTCGATAAAATGTCTTTTTATGTTTATGAAACCAATGAAACAATTACGGCAACACAACGCCCGATTGTAATTATTACTTCAAATAATGAAAAAGAATTACCAGATGCTTTCTTGCGTCGTTGTTTCTTTCATTACATTGAGTTTCCAGATGAAGCTACAATGCGAGAAATCATTGCGGTTCATTTCCCAAATATCTCTGCAACACTAGTAAACGAAGCTTTACAGGTTTTCTTTAAACTACGTGAAATTCCTAATTTGAAGAAACCACCATCAACCTCTGAGTTAATTGATTGGTTAAGCTTACTGATGGCAGATGATATGCCAGAAGATGTATTACGCAATCGAGATACATTAAAAGCGATTCCACCTTTATATGGTGCGCTGATCAAAAACGAGCAGGATGTGCAACTCCTCGAACGTTTGGCTTTCATGTCTCGACGTTAAAGGAGGGAATAACCCATGTTTGTGCGGTTATTTTACACCTTACGTAAATACGGTGTTCCAGTTACAACTCGTGAACTCATTGACTTAAACCGTGCTGTGAGTGAAGGCTTAGTTTTTGCTGATCAAGAAGAGTTCTATCAACTTGCTAAAACAATTTTAGTTAAAGATGAGCGCTTTTTTGACAAGTTCGATCGTGCCATGAAAGATTATTTTGACGGCATTGAAACCTTTGATCTGGACGAGTTACTCAAGCAAGTTCATAAGTTGCCAAAAGACTGGTTTGATTTAGAACTTCTAGAAAAGCATTTAACTCCTGAACAACGAGCAGAACTCCAAAAAGCAGGTTCTTTAGAAGAACTGATGAAAATGCTGGAAGAGCGGTTACGCGAACAGCATAAAAAACATCAGGGTGGTAACCGCATGGTGGGTACTGGTGGTACTTCACCTTTTGGGGCTTTTGGAGATCATCCAGAAGGTGTCAGAATTGGTGGACCAGGGCGTAAACGTTCGGCAGTTAAAGTCTGGGAACAGCGTAAATATCAAAATCTAGATGATGACCAAGTTCTTGGTACTCGCCAAATGCAAATTGCTTTACGACGCTTACGTAAATTTGCGCGCCAAGGTGCAGCTGAAGAGTTGGACGTTGACGGTACAATCCGTGAAACAGCCAAGCAAGGTATTTTAGATGTTCAAATGGTACCTGAGCGTCGAAACCGAATAAAAGTGCTGATGTTGTTCGATGTGGGCGGTTCGATGGATGCTCATATTGCTCAATGCGAAAAACTGTTTAGTGCTGCTAAAAGTGAGTTTAAGACACTCGAATACTTCTATTTCCATAATTGTCTCTATGACTATGTCTGGAAAGATAACTACCGAAGAACAGCCACCCGTATGAATACATGGGATTTGTTTCACACCTATGGACGCGACTATCGTGTAATTGTAGTGGGTGATGCCAGTATGGCACCGTATGAGTTGAAATCGGTGGGTGGCTCGGTTGAATATATGAATGATGAAACAGGTGAAGTTTGGTTACGTCGCCTACGTCAACATTTTGATAAAACAGCGTGGTTAAACCCTGAAACAGAAGGGTATTGGCATTACACTCAAACCATTGGTTGGATTAAAGAGATTTTTGAAAATCATATGTATCCAATGACGCTAAAAGGCATTGAGGATTTAACGCGTTACCTTTCTCGATAAGCTTAATAACTTTAATAATTTAAAAAAGAGGGATGATATGCAACATCAAATTAACGGTATTGCTTTGCCGAATGAACAAGGATTTTTTGGTGAATATGGCGGACAATTCATTCCTCCACATTTAAAAGAAGCAATGGATGAAATTAATGTTGCTTATGAAGAAATTCGCCATACAGCTGAATTTCAAAATGAACTATCAGACCTCTTTACAAATTATGTAGGCCGTCCAAGTCCGTTATTTCATGCGAAGCGTCTATCTGAACACTTAGGTGGCGCACAAATTTACTTAAAACGTGAAGATTTGAACCACACGGGCGCCCACAAAATTAATCACTGCTTAGGTGAAGCTTTACTTGCTAAATATATGGGCAAAAAGAAAGTTATTGCTGAAACAGGTGCTGGTCAGCATGGGGTCGCTTTGGCAACCGCTTGTGCATTAGTAGGAATTCCCTGTGAAATTCACATGGGTCAAGTCGATATCGAAAAAGAACATCCAAATGTGGTCAAAATGAAAATTTTGGGTGCTCATTTGGTGGCAGTTACACGTGGTACAGCAACATTAAAAGATGCTGTAGATAGTGCATTTGAAGAATATTTAAAAGATCCTGAAAACTTTATATATGCGATTGGTTCTGTTGTGGGTCCGCATCCATTCCCTAAAATGGTTCGAGATTTTCAATCGATTATTGGTAATGAAATTAAAGATCAAACGCATCAGCGATTTGGAAAAAGTCCAGATTATGTTGTGGCATGTGTAGGTGGTGGTTCAAATGCAATAGGTGCATTTACTGCATTTTTAAATGACTCAGACGTAAAACTTGTTGGGGTTGAGCCAGCTGGACATGGTTTAGAAACCAATATGCACTCAGCAACGCTAACTTTAGGTAAGCCAAGTCAAATTCATGGTATGGCGTGTTATGTGCTTGAAAATGACGCGGGTGAACCTTTACCTGTGCATTCTATTGCTTCAGGACTAGACTATCCGGGTGTTGGGCCACAACACAGCTTTTTAAAAGATTTAGGGCGTGTTGAATATAGCACTGCAACTGACCAAGAATGTTTAGATGCTTTTATGACACTTTCTCGTGTTGAAGGCATTGTTCCAGCGCTTGAAAGCTCACACGCTGTCGCATGGGCAATTCGTGAAGCGCCAAAAATGCCGAAAGAAACCATGATTGTGGTGAATCTATCGGGCCGTGGAGATAAAGACTCTGATTATGTAGCCGAAAAACTTAAGCTTTAAGGCGACTAAACTCGAAAAGCGGTCAGTATTTAAAGGCCGCTTTTTTATTTTAAAAATTTAAATCAATCTCTAGTTAAAAGTTCATTATTTCTTAATTAAAACAAAGTATTCTGATTTTAATGTGTGATTGTTAGAGATCGGCATGTAAAACTCTTGTTCACAAGGCAAAGCGTTGCTTTGCTGTACCTCACTCAGTAGAATAGTCACTTTGCAAAATTTGCCTTTGGAGACGCCTAAGTGGAGCGACCGACGATTAGCCCTGAAAATTTACAGGAAGCGGCTGAAAATTTATCAACAATTCGAGATTTTATTCGTTTTGGGGTATCAGCATTACGTCAACATGATGCACATTTAGGACAAGGTACTGAAGATTATTTTGCAGAAAGCTCTGCATTAGTTTTACAAACCTTATCTCTTGAATGGTCAGCAGACGCAGAGATTCTAGATGCGAAGTTATTACCAAGCGAAAAAGCAGAATTTTTAAGCTTATTGGAACGTCGTATCAATGACCGTATTCCAACATCTTATTTATTAAATCTTGCTTATTTCTTTAATAAGCCATTCTATGTAGATGAGCGTGTACTCATTCCACGTTCACCAATTGCAGAATTAATTGAGCAACGTTTTGCACCATATTGTTTAGATGAAAATGGTCAAATGCGTGAAGCTCTTAATAATTTGCCAGAAAATACAAAACCTAAAACTCCACAACGTATCTTAGATATGTGTACAGGTTCTGGATGTATTGCGGTTGCTTTGGCTTATGCATATCCAGACGCTGAAATAGATGCAACTGACATTTCTAAAGAAGCTTTAGAAGTTGCTTCAATTAATACTGAACACCACAATAAGCAATATCAAGTTGCATTACTTGAATCTGACTTGTTTGCCAAGATTCCAGCTGAAAATCAGTATGATTTGATTGTAAGTAATCCTCCATATGTTGATGCTGAAGATATGGCTGACTTACCAGAAGAGTTTTTACATGAACCTGAACTTGCATTGGCAGCAGGCCAAGATGGTTTAGATTTAGTTCGTAAAATGCTCGCACAAGCGGCAGATTACTTAACTGAAGATGGTCTTATTGTCATTGAAGTAGGTAATTCTGAATGGTCTATGCGTCAGAACTTTAATACGATTGATTTCAACTGGCTCACTTTCCAAAAAGGTGGTTCAGGTATTTTTGCTTTGACTGCTGAACAATGTCGCCGTTATAGAAAACTATTTGAAGAGCAAATATAAGGAGTTGGGCATATGGCAGGGAATAGTATTGGACAACTCTTTCGTGTAACCACTTGTGGTGAGTCTCATGGCGTTGGCTTAATGGCAATTGTTGATGGTGTGCCACCAGGCCTTGAGCTAACTGAAGAAGACTTGCAAAAAGATCTTGACCGTCGTAAACCGGGAACTTCTAAATTTGCGACTCAACGTAAAGAGCCAGATCAGGTTAAAATCATTTCAGGTGTTTTTGAAGGTAAAACGACAGGCACGCCAATTGGTTTGTTGATTGAGAATACTGATCAGAAATCAAAAGATTACGGCAATATTGCCCAAACTTTTAGACCTGGCCATGCCGACTATACATATACGCAAAAATACGGCTTCCGTGACTATCGTGGCGGTGGCCGTTCAAGTGCTCGAGAAACTGCTATGCGTGTTGCAGCGGGTGCAATTGCTAAAAAATATTTAGCAGAAAAATTTGGCATCTTGATTCGTGGTCATGTTACTCAAATCGGCAATGAAGTTGCCGAAAAACTGGATTGGAATGAAGTTCCGAATAATCCATTTTTCTGTGGTGATGTAGATGCTGTTCCACGTTTTGAAGCTTTGGTGACTTCTTTACGTGAACAGGGAACAAGCTGTGGCGCGAAGCTAGAAATTTTAGCTGAAAAAGTTCCTGTAGGCTGGGGTGAACCTGTTTTTGACCGTTTAGATGCTGATATTGCTCATGCGATGATGAGTATTAATGCGGTTAAAGGGGTAGAAATTGGTGATGGTTTTGCAGTTGCTGGACAGTTTGGTCATGAAACACGTGATGAATTGACCAGTAATGGCTTTTTAGCGAATCATGCTGGTGGGATTTTGGGTGGTATTTCAAGTGGTCAATCCATTCAAGTTGCTATTGCACTAAAACCAACAGCAAGCATTACAACACCAGGTAAAACGATTAATTTAAATCGTGAAGATACCGATGTGTTGACTAAAGGTCGTCATGATCCATGCGTAGGCGTACGTGCAACACCGATTGCAGAAGCAATGCTAGCGATTGTTTTAATGGATCATTTCCTACGCCATCGTGCTCAAAATGCAGATGTTATTCCGCCATTTGCGCCAATTGAACCTTAATCATATTTTTTGATTATAGTACATGAAACCCCGTATTTAATTTAAATATGGGGTTTTAAGTTTTTATTACACTGAAGTTTGATTAAATTTTAAATTATTATCTTGTCTTATAATGTTTATATAAATATAATATTCTGCGATTTATTTTTGAATATATTTATCTGTAAAAATCAGCAATTAAATATTGTTAATTTTTACTAAACTAGATTTTTATATTTATCAAATAAAGTTAATTTAATCAAATTGCTTTTATATAAGCTTACTACATATTTAAATTTTTAATACTTTAAACAAAGAGTTTTCAAAGTCATCATTGAAATTGGGGAAATATCAATGAATCAATGCACATATAGAATTGGCTGTATGTCAAAGGATAGGCTATTGCCTAAAAATTTAGAGGCAATGATAAAAGTTATTCATGACTTATCTTTGTCATCTCATCTTTTAGGAAATTGGATATACAGCGAAGACAATCCAGACATACATATTATTGATTTAGATAGCGGTTACACCAATATACTTATTCCAAAAAAAATTAAGATCGTATTAAGTAATAATCCTGAGCTTTTAAAAGGCTATCAGTATGGCTTGAAGAGACCAATAAGGTATCAGGAGCTTCTCAATATTTTACAAGATATTGAGAAGAATGAATATTTTAAAATTAGTCATCAAGAACGTATAACTAATAATGAGAATATAGTCTCTAAAGATCATTTAGAGACAAAGATTCTTTATAAACTTGTATGTTATCCAAATTTTAAAAACATTCATGCAGAGCAGATTGTTAATGTTACTAGAGTCTGTGCTTTATTATCTATTGAATCAAAAACAGCTCAAGAAATTAAGAGGTTTTTGAATTTATCCCTTGATGAAATACAAAAAATTATAGAAATAATAAAAAAAGAAGCTTATCCAAATTATGAAACAATACATGAAAATATTGTTTCGATTTTACCATTTTCGGCTGAAACCATTTCTACTGTGCCGCAGAGAATAGAACAAAATTCATTTCTTTATTTTTTAATTAAATTTTGGAAGAAACTAAAGGGTGGGTTCTAATGAAATGGAATTTTTCTACATTATATGGATTGGAGCCTATAATTTTTATTATCTAATAAAAAAGTTGATTAATTGAAAGTCGCTAAATTTATTAAGTTTATACAAGCCATTTTTAACAGATGGTTTAAAACTTAAATAAAAGAGATTTTCATATGTACTGATTCTAAATTGTTTTTTAGCTTTGCCACGGATGGAAAAGCTAATTATTTATATTGAGTCATTTCAAATGTAAGTCAGACTTTTTAAGTTAAATCTACAATTTGTTCTTCGTTTACAGCAATCTTATATTGATTACGCCCATTCGTTTTTGCCTTATACAAAGCATGGTCAGCGCGTGCTACGAAAGCAGAAATTGAATCGTTTAGGCGTGGAATCGTAGTTGCAACACCAACGCTAATAGTGACTTGTGGTGAAACATCACTACATGGGTGTTTAATTGCAATTTTATCAATAGCATTCATTAAACGTTCAACTTGGATCAAGGCTTGCTGAGAATTTGTCATTGGAAATAACAGTAAAAATTCTTCACCACCATAACGAGCAACCAAATCACCACTACGTGCAGCAATAGAGGAAATAGCAATAGCGATTTCTTTTAAGCATTCATCACCCTTTAGATGTCCTAAAGTGTCGTTGTAAGCTTTAAAATAGTCGATATCGACCATCATGATGGTAAGGGGTGTTTCATGCCGTAAAGCACGGCGCCATTCGTTATCCAGTGTTTCGTCTAGATAGCGTCGATTGGCTAAACCGGTGAGTGCATCTTGCTGGGAAAGCAAAGATAATTGCTGTGCTTGCTGCATCAGTTCAATGCGATTCAGCTCGATCATGCAGTTTTGTAAGTAGTTTTCTCGATGTTGGCGGTCAGTTGCATAGGCAAGGGTCATTCCCAAGAAACTACTGAAGGTGTAAGTCCGGTTCAAGAAAGTCCAGTCGATCACCCCATTTAAGTAGTTACTTACCAAAATTCCAACAAGTCCTCCAACCCACCCAGCAAATATGGCGGTATAAAAACGCATACCTACTGCACCATAGATAATCACAATCGCATACATCATCGCCGCATGAAAAAGAACGTTCTCTTGGCCATTTTCTATAACGTTAATTAAAATAAAAGTAATTGCGACTGCTAAAGCTGAGCCAATTCCTACATAATAATCAAAATACTGATTTAATTTTTTAATAAACGATAAAATCCAGGCAAGGAAAATAATTACACCCACCCAAGAATAATAACTAAACCAGGGTAAAACTTGTTCAGTTGGCAATACTTGATATATACCAAAGCTTAAAAATATATATAATATTAAAATAATAGGCGCTCTATAGCGGAACTCATAGGCAGCACCGTTTTGGTATTGAAAACGATAAATCGTTTCAAGCTGCTTTGGAAACCATACGAAATTTAATCCTCGTGTGGTTAATAAATCTATTTGTTCCTGTCCCAATATATTGGAACCCTGCAACTTCATAATTAATGCTCTCTATATTGGAAGTTGTCATAAAATGAGACTTATTTTTAGTAAAGTTCCATCTAAAAATATTGATTATATAATGTGTGATTTATTCAAAATAATAATACAGATTTTTTAAAAAAGTAATGGTTTTTATCTGAGTTAAATGTGATAAAAATCACGACATTTCAATGATTAGCGTAACAATTATCTAAAGCATCGCAATCCATCGAAAAAAGTTACAAATGGTCGATTAACGATTGTATCTTTATCATTTTCGGATAGACTTGTAGCGTGAAATACAGATGATTGCTGTCATATAAATAGGAAAATTAGCAATGACTGCTCTAAATCAATATGGAATGCATTTAGAAATTACACCGCATAATGGATGGTCACAGCAGTTCTGGGATGACCTGCTACCAGCGAAAGAACGGGTAAGTAAACATCCGTTTTTTTCGGAAATGGCCAATGGGGGATTGAGCCTAAATAGTTTCCGTTATGCTTTACTTAATTTCTATCCATTAGTCGCGCATTTCCCGTCATATATGGCTGGGGCGTTAGGCAAAGCAACAGGGTTTTCTGAACCTGGCGTTACAGAAGCACGAGATTGGTTAATCCAAAATATTAAGGTCGAAGAGCGGCACTTAAAATGGTATCGCGATTGGGCTGGAGGTTTTGGTTTAACTGTAGAAAAGCTTGATAGTGTGCGGCCACCAGCTGCGATGAATGCAGTAAACCATTTCTTATGGAATATGAGTCATCGTGGTAATTTGGCAGAGTGCCTTGCTGCAACAAATCTAGCAATTGAATGGGCAACTGGAGACTGGTCTATTCAGGTCTATAAGGGTATTCATGCATACACTGATCATCCTGACGTAACGATTGATAAACGTTCTTTGGCTTGGTTACGTGCACATGCGCATTATGATGATCTTCATCCTTATGAAGCCATGGAGCTGATTAAGCGTTTATGTAATGATCGTCCTGACTGGCAGCAAAAAGCATTTCATGCTGCTGAAGAAGGGCTGCGTTATTATGAATTAGCTTTAGATGATTGTTATCGGGTGCAGCTTCAAGCTTCTGCTTGATCTCATCTCAATAAAAGGGAGAATATCTATACGATATTCTCCCTTTTATTTTATTCGAGTAATTTTAAAAGTTTAGTTCGATAAGGTGTTTCTTCTGGTAATAATTCAAGTAAACGTTCAACAGCATCTACACGATCTGGCACACGACTGACCACTCGTAATAGTTGATCAACATCTTCAATTTGATAAATCACATGACTCAAGCGAGCATCAAAGCAATCTCGCCATGCACACAAAAATGGACTTTCTGATTTAGCTAAAAAACTTCCTCTATAGAGAGTAAGAGCAGTCGATGTGAAGCCTAGGTTTAATGCTTGCTCTGCCATTAAGAAATCACATTGAATTTCACAGTTAAGTTTATAAGGGCGAGACTCGATAACATCGGGGATTAGGTTTCTAAGTTGAGAAAGTTCTGCTTTTAAGGTGGTGGTACTTACTGGTCGATCGCCATATAAAGCATAGTGAAGTTCTTCAAGATTAATCCCTTCGGGACAAAGGGTTAGAATGCACAGAATCTCAATCTGGCGTTGAGTCAATGTAAGGCTATGCTGATTATATTGAACTTTAGGAGTACGAAAGGCCTTAATATATAAAATATTTTTTTGATGAAGCTGAATTGCTTGCTTCACAATATCAGCGCATCTTTCAACAGCTAAAAGCCCCAGAGAATTATGTTTTTGATATTTGGTCGACAAATTCATAATGCCATAAAATTGGCCTGTATTTGTATCGGTAATTGGTGCCGCATAGCAGACCCAATCTCTTACACTATTCATTTGGTTTTCGTGTGAGTAAACGCAGTTAGCTGAATGAGTATTTAATGCTAAACCAATTGCATTTTGACCTACTGCCTGAGTTGACCACTGGCCACCTTCAACAAAATGGACTTGCTCTGCCGATGAGCGCATCGGTGTACTACTCCATGTCCAAAGTAAAGTACCATGTGGGTCGGTCACACCAATTGCCATATCGGCATCTTCAGCAATATGCATTAAATTCCGATGACACTCGTGAATCGATCGACCAAACAATGAATGTTCCCATTCTTCGGTTAGGTCAAATAATGGAGCCGCATCGAGATCAACTGGTGTTTTTTTTCCTAATTGTTGAGAATGAGATGACTTTTCTGGCCGGAATAATGACGGCGTGGTATCTAAAAAGGGTGATGATAATTGTTTTGACATATCCATATCGAAATTCCTTTATCATTGAAATGGCGTATCCGTAGCCGCTCAACCGTTATAACTTTCTTATTGTGGCTATTTCCTAGTTATCTCCTTACCTTAAATAATTTTATAAGCCTTGACCATTATCCTATTGGATAAGTTTTGTTAATCACCTGATCTTTAAGATAAGACATCTTGTCGGCTGAAAGGCTTTGGTACTTCTTCTCCAAAATATTGTCGATCAGCAAAGTAGCTAGAGCGGACCATAGGAGCACTCCAAATATTTTTAAAACCTAATCGTTTACCGTGTCGCGTGTATCTTTCAAATTCTTGTAAATTTACAAACCGATGAATAGGTGCATGTGACTTTGATGGCTGTAAGTACTGTCCAATGGTAATAAGGTCTACCTGATAATCTTTTAAGTCGTTCAGTAGAGCAAGTACTTCTGCTTCAATTTCTCCTAATCCAACCATTAAGCCAGACTTGGTTTTGATATCGGGACAATATGCTTTAAAGCGTTTTAGTAACTCTAGTGAGTGTTGATAGTCTGAGCCAGGGCGCATCGCTTTATATAAACGCGGAACTGTCTCAATATTATGATTAAACACATCTGGAGGAGATAAGCTCAAAGTCGAAAGAGCTGTCTCTAAACGACCGCGAAAATCTGGTACTAAAATCTCAATCAAAGTTTCTGGGCAGCGTTTTCTGATTTCTTCAATACACTTTACAAAATGTGCAGCGCCGCCATCATGTAGATCATCACGGTCTACAGAGGTAATCACAACATACTTTAAGTTTAGATTTGCGACTGTTTCTGCAAGATGCTTAGGTTCATTTTCATCTAAAGGCATCGGACGACCATGTGCTACATCGCAGAAAGGGCAACGTCTAGTACAGATATCTCCCATAATCATAAATGTTGCCGTACCTCCACCAAAACATTCAGGTAAATTGGGGCATGCTGCTTCTTCGCAAACACTATGTAACTTCTGTTGGCGCAGCAAATTTTTTATGCGTTTAATTTCTTCAAAATCGGTTATTTTGGCTCTAATCCAGTCTGGTTTAGTCGGTAACTCTTCTGTAGGTAAAATTTTAATCGGAATGCGAGCGACTTTATCTGCTCCTCTTAATTTGATACCAGTTTCTACTTGTCTTTTAAAATCCATATTCATAATTCCATTTTATTTAAAACCCGCTTAAACTCCTATATTTTTAATTTAATTAGATCATATTGAAAAGCGCAATTAATTAAAAACACAGGGTGTGGCGAGTATTATAAAATAAGAAAGGTTGGTTAAAGGTTTGTTTTATAAATAAATGAAAATTATAAAAAATTTTTAAAATTATTTTTGATAATTAAGTTTTTGAAATTTAAAAAATAATTACATATATTTTAATTAAAAACTTTTTAGTCTAATAGATTGATTATTAATTTTGAGTTTAATTATTTATAGCGAATTAGATTTTCGCTTGAAACTTGGTTGAATTTTTAAAATCAAGATAATAAAGGAAAAGGATATGCAATTAACGGAAGAGCAATTACTCGCAGCATATAAACGCATGCGTGATATTCGTGAATTTGAGGATCGACTTCACGAAGAAAATACCAATGGTGATATTCCTGGCTTTATTCACTTATATAGTGGTGAAGAAGCTGTAGCAGTCGGGATTTGCGAAAACTTAACCGACAAAGACTATATCACTTCAACACACCGTGGACATGGTCACTGTATTGCAAAAGGCTGTGACATTCACGCCATGATGCTGGAAATTTTTGGTAAAGATGACGGGCTATGCCGTGGAAAAGGCGGTTCTATGCATATTGCCGATTTAGATAAAGGTATGCTCGGTGCCAACGGGATTGTGGGTGGTGGGCCTCCTTTAGCAATTGGTGCGGCGTTGACAGCGAAAACCTTAAAGACTGGTGGCGTCGGACTATCTTTTACAGGTGACGGCGGTTCAAACCAAGGTCTTACTTTTGAAGCAATGAACATGGCGGTTGTTCTTAAACTTCCAGTCATTTTCGTTTTCGAAAATAACGGTTTTGGTGAAGGGACTGGTCATGATTACGCAGTAGGAAGCAAAGACATTGCTGGTCGTGCAGCAGGTTTTGGTTTACCAGCGGTTAAAGTTGACGGTACAGACTTCTTTGCAGTTTATGAAGCAGCCCAAACTGCTATTGAACGTGCACGCCGTGGTGAAGGTCCAAGCGTGATTGAAACCATTACAAACCGTTTTTATGGCCACTTCGAAGGTGACCCTGGCTTGATTCGCTCTAAAGAAGAAGTCGAGTTCATCAAAGAAAATAAAGATCCTTTGAAAATTTTCCGAGAGAAAGTTAAAGGCAAAATTGATGAAGCTAAGCTAGACGAGATCGATGTCGCATCTAAGGCAAATGTCGATGATGCCGTTTCTAAAGCTCGTGCTGCGGCATATCCAAAACCAGAACAACTCCTTACCGACGTCTATGTCTCTTACTAAAGGAATAGTAAAGATGCCAAATAAAAGTTTTCGTAATGCAATTAAAGAAGCCATTGAATCAGAAATGCGCCGCGACCCAACGGTTTTTGTAGTTGGTGAAGATGTTCGCGGTGGACATGGTGGTAAAAATACCGAAGATAACGCGCTTGAAGGCTTCGGTGGTGTACTTGGTGTAACCAAAGGCTTATGGACAGAATTTGGTTCAGAACGTGTTATTGATACGCCAATTACCGAGTCCGCAATTATTGGTATGGCCGCTGGTGCTGCTGCAACAGGTTTACGTCCTGTTGCTGATTTAATGTTTATGGATTTCTATGGCGTGTGTCATGACATGCTTTATAACCAAGCCGCTAAATTCCGTTATATGTTTGGTGGAAAAGCAAAAGCGCCCATGGTTGTACGTGGCATGATTGGCGCAGGTTTTTCTGCAGCAGCTCAGCATTCTCAGTCGCCATATAACGTATTTGCCGCGGTTCCGGGCTTAAAAGTTGTGGTTCCATCTAGTCCATACGACGTAAAAGGGCTATTAATTCAAGCTATTCGTGATGATGACCCTGTAGTGTTCTGTGAGCATAAAATGCTCTATGACATTAAAGGCGAAGTTCCAGATGATGCCTACACCATTCCTTTTGGTGTAGCAAATTACACCCGTGAAGGGACAGACGTGACCATTATTGCTTTAGGCCTGATGGTACACCGTGCCAATGAGGTTGCAGACAAACTAGCAAAAGATGGTATTTCGGTTGAAGTGGTAGACCCTCGTACAATTTCACCTCTGGATGAAGAGGGAATTTTAGAGTCTGTTGCATCGACTGGGCGTGTGGTTATTGTGGATGAATCAGCAGCACGCTGTGGTTTTGGTCATGATGTTGCTGCACTGGTCGCACAAAAAGGTTTCCACTATTTGAAAGCACCTGTTGAACTCGTAACGCCACCACATACGCCTGTTCCATTCTCTCCAGTTTTAGAAAAAGAATGGATTCCAAGTGTAGAGCGTATTGAGCAAGCTGTGCGAAAAACATTGGAGGCTTAGGATGAGCGAAATTAAAACGCTGGAGATCCCGAAATGGGGATTATCCATGGAAGAAGGCACGATTGCCCAATGGTTGATTAAAGAAGGCGATAGCTTTAATAAAGGCGATGAAATTTGTGAAATTGAAACCACAAAAATCGTCAATGTATTAGAAGCGCCTTTTGCTGGAACGCTCCGTAAAATTTTAGCAAAAGACGGTGATACTTTACCTGTTGGTGGTCTCATTGCCGTATGTGCTGATAGTGAAGTTTCTGATGCAGAAATTGAAAAGTTTATCGCATCGCTAGGTAGTTCAGCAGCTAAGGCCTCTGAAGCTCCTTCGGAACAAAGTAAAGCGGAAACATCTGTACCTGTTGCTGAAAAAGCAGAACAGCCACAGATTGCAACAGCTAGCGCTCCAACTCCTGTAAAGGTAGCTAAAGGTGACTACGCTGTACCAGAGCCATTACAAGGCTATCAAACATCTGATGATTTGTTTGCAACACCACATGCGTTAAAGCTTGCAGAAAAGCACAATGTAAACTTGGCAAAAGTCACAGGTTCTGGTCGTGAAGGCCGCATTAGTGTTCAAGACATCCAGAAAGCTGTACAAGCTGCTGGTGGTCAGTGGCCTGATGTTAAGCAGCAAACTCAAGCTAAAGTAGTTAAATCTACTGCCGATGATAGCCAAGTTCTAGCGACACCTGTAGCACGCCGCTTAGCAAAACAATGGGGCATTAACCTAAATGACTGCCGTGTTTCAGGTACTCGTGGTCGTGTCTGTAAAGAAGATGTTGAGGCAGTTTACTATCGTAACAACCCAATGCCAGTAAATGAACAATCTGTGCAATGTGCTGCTCAAGCACAATCGACCGTTACTACTGTAGCGATGAATGGGATGCGTAAGGCGATTGCTTCACGGCTACAGGCTGCAAAACGTAATGCACCACATTTTCGCTTAGTGGTCGATCTAAACGTAGAAGCTTTGCAAAATTTACGTAAGCAGATTAATGAGACTGTTCCACAAGTGAAACTTTCTATTAATGACATGCTAATTAAGGCAGCGGCAGCGGCGCTGATTAAAGTACCTGAGGTGAATGTTCAATTTGATGAGGCGACTCAATCAATTTTACAGTTCTCTCAAGCGGATATTTCGGTGGCTGTAGCGATTCCAAACGGTTTAATTACACCGATTGTAAAAGCAGCAAATCAGAAGTCTTTAGCACAGATTTCCGATGATATGCGTGATTTGGCAACCCGTGCTAAGACTGGTAAGTTACAACCTGACGAGTTTCAGGGCGGTAGCTTTAGCATTTCAAACTTAGGAATGTTAGGCATTAAACAGTTCGATGCCATTATTAATCCACCGCAAGGTGCAATTATGGCATTAGGTGCTTCTGAATCTCGCGCTGTTGTTGAAAATGGCAATGTAGTGGTTCGTGAAATTGTCACAGCAACGTTGTCTTGCGATCACCGAGTTATTGATGGCGCAGTTGGGGCGAAATTCTTGGCCAGCTTTAAGCAGTTTGTTGAAAATCCTGCTTTAATTTTGGTGTAGGAGAACCCGCATGTCAGAAGCTCAATTTGATTTAATTGTGATTGGCGCGGGACCGGGTGGGTATGTGGCTGCAATTCGTGCAGCCCAGCTCGGCTTAAAAACCGCAATTGTAGAAGAGCAACATTTAGGCGGAATTTGTCTAAATTGGGGCTGTATTCCAACTAAAGCTTTGCTTGCAGGGGCAGAGCTTGCAACTCAGTTTAAACATGCAGGACAGTTTGGTTTTCAGGTATCTCAACTCGATTTTGATATTCAAAAGCTTGTGCAACATAGCCGCCAAGTGTCAGCTCAGTTAGTACAAGGCATCGATTATTTACTTAAAAAGAATCAGGTGACCGTGTTTAATGGTCGTGCTCAGCTTACGGCAAAAGAAAAAATTGCAGTGACCGATGCTCAAGGTAACAGTCAGGATTTGAGTGCACCACATATCATTTTGGCAACTGGAGCTAAAGCCCGACATGTTTCTCAACTTCCTGTCGATGGAACATATGTCTGGAGCTATAAAGAAGCGCTTGTTCCAGAGCAGTTACCGAAAAGTTTACTGGTTGTAGGTTCAGGTGCAATTGGTAGTGAGTTTGCTAGCCTTTATCAAGATTTGGGTTGTCAGGTCACGCTTATTGATTTAGCCAAGCAGATTTTACCAACTGAAGATGCGGAAGTTGCCCAATTTGTCAGAAAACAATTTGAACAAAAAGGTATGAAAGTCTTAACCGATGCTGTCGTTCAAAGTATTCAGATTGAAAATGAGCAAGTCCACTGTGTGGTTGAAACAGCAAGTGACGTTCAAACGCTTGTTTTTGACCGCGTGCTTTCGGCAATTGGTGTACAGCCTAATACCACGGGGCTAGGACTAGAACGTTTAGGTGTAGAACTCAATCCACAAGGTTTTGTGGCAATTGATGACTATTGTAAAACCAACGTAGCAGGGCTTTATGCAATTGGTGATGTTGCTGGAGCGCCGTGTCTCGCTCATAAAGCAAGCCATGAAGCCATGATATGTGTTGAGAAAATTGCTGGTGTAGCAAACGTCCATTCACTCGATCGTAGCCAGATTCCGGGTTGTATTTTTACTCATCCACAAGTGGCGAGTATCGGTTTAACGGAAAATGCAGCAAAAGCTAAGAATTTACCTATACGAATCGGCAAGTTTTCTTTAACAGCAAATGGCAAAGCTTTGGCAATTGGTGATGCATCAGGTTTTGTGAAAACGGTGATACATGCAGAGACGGGTGAATTACTTGGTGCACATATGGTCGGCCATGAAGTGACTGAACATATTCAAGGCTTTGCGATTGCTAAATATTTAGAAGCAACTGATGAAAGTTTAGCTCAAGTGATTTTCCCGCATCCAACCTTATCAGAAGCCATGCATGAATCCATTTTGGCCTCAATGCAACGAGCGATTCATATGTAGAAATTCTACATTTAGAGGAGTTGAACATGGTTAAGGGATTAAAAAATAAAGTCGTTTTAGTGACTGGGGCAGCTCAAGGCATTGGCCGTGGGATTGCCCTGCGCTTGGCGCAAGAAGGAGCACATATTGCATTAGTTGATATGAAACAAGATCGATTGAACGATGTGCAGCAGGAAATTCAGGCTTTAGGTGTAAATGCGAGCACATTTATTGCCGACGTAAGTGACCGCGAGCAAGTGTATTCCGCTATAAATCATGCTGAGCAGACACTTGGCGGGTTTGATGTCATGATTAATAATGCTGGAATTGCACAAGTTCAAGCGATTGCTGATATCACACCGGATGAATTTCAAAAAATTGTTGATATCAATATTGGTGGAGTGCTGTGGGGCATACAGGCTGCTGCTGCAAAATTTAAGCAACGTCAACATAAAGGAAAAATCATTAATGCTTGCTCAATTGCAGGCCACGATGGGTTTGCTTTACTCGGTATTTACTCAGCAACCAAATTTGCGGTACGAGCACTTACCCAAGCTGCGGCAAAAGAATATGCCAGTCATGGTATTACGGTAAATGGATATTGCCCCGGAATTGTCGGAACAGACATGTGGGTTGAAATCGATAAACGTTTTGCTGAAATTACCGGTGCAGCAATCGGTGAAACTTATAAAAAGTATGTGGAAGGCATTGCTTTAGGTAGAGCTCAAACACCAGATGATGTAGCTGCATTAGTTGCTTTTCTGGCAAGTGAAGATTCGGACTATATTACGGGTCAATCCATTTTAACGGACGGCGGCATTGTCTATCGCTAAAACAACATCCTGATTTGAGGGAGATAATAATGAAAGCAGCGCGTTTTTATGACAGAGGCGATATTCGTATTGAAGATATCCCTGAACCAGAAGTCACTCCCGGTACTGTAGGTATTAAGGTAGCTTGGTGTGGAATATGTGGTACAGATTTGCATGAGTTTATGGAAGGGCCGATTTTTATTCCACCGTGTGGACATCCGCATCCTATTTCAGGCGAATCTGCGCCGATTACTATGGGACATGAGTTTTCAGGTGTGGTTTATGCCGTAGGTGAAGGTGTTGATGATATTGAAATTGGTCAACATGTCGTTGTAGAGCCTTATATTGTGGCCGATGATGTGCCGACTGGACCGGGCGATAATTATCATCTTTCCAAAAATATGAACTTTATTGGTTTAGGCGGTCGTGGCGGTGGTTTGTCGGAGAAAATAGCAGTTAAACGCCGTTGGGTGCATCCAATTTCCAATAAAATCCCGCTAGATCAGGCAGCCTTAATTGAACCTTTATCGGTGGGTCATCATGCTTTCGTACGTAGTGGCGCAAAAGCTGGAGATATTGCACTGGTTGGAGGTGCGGGCCCAATTGGTTTATTGCTTTCGGCAATTTTAAAAGCGAAAGGTCTTAAGGTTATCATTACCGAGTTAAGTGCCAAACGTAAAGAAAAAGCCAAAGAGTCGGGAGTCGCAGATTATATTTTAGACCCGTCAGAAGTTGATGTTGTTTCTGAGGTCATGAAAATTACTAATGGCGATGGTATCGATGTCGCTTTTGAATGTAGTAGCGTTAACAAGGTGTTAGATACTTTGGTCGCGTCAGTCAAACCAACAGGTGTTATTGTTATTGTTTCGATTTGGAGCCATCCAGCATCAATTAATGTGCATAGTGTGGTAATGAAAGAGCTTGATGTACGAGGCACAATTGCCTACGTAAATGACCATCAAGAAACTATTAAACTGGTCGAAGAAGGTAAAATAAATCTGGAACCTTTTATTACACAGCGTATTCAACTTGATGATTTGATTTCACAAGGTTTTGAAACCTTAATTCATAATAATGAGTCAGCTGTTAAGATTATTGTACAACCCTAAATAAGTACTTAAGCCGATAAAAAAGAGCGATGATTCGCTCTTTTTTATTAAAGTAAGTTGTTGTTTTGAGCTTCAATAATAGGCGGTAATGGTTGTCCTAATGAACTTAAAGACTCTCGTTCAATTAAACGCACAATAGAATCGAGCGGTAAATCATTTTCTTGTAAACCAAAAGGTTCTTCAATTTGAGCACTTAGAGCATCTAAACCTAAAAACATATAAGCGATTAAGCCGACAATAAGCGGTGTCCAAATACCTAAAGCTGCTTCAAGGCTAAACGGTAATATAAAACAGAAACAGTAAACAGCACGATGTAAAAGTACTGAATATGAGTAGGGTAAAGGTGTCCCAGCAATACGGTCACAACCCGCTTGAATATTACCTAGCTCAACAATATGACGCGTCAAAGTGCTATAGATGATGTCACTAATTTCACCATCTTTAAGTATTTTAACTAAATCTTTTTGAATATTTTCGAGTACAAATTGAGGTGCATTAATATGCTCATTTAAATAGTTAAGTGAAGAGTTATTTAAATAAGCATGCTCAAGAAATTTTGTGGGTTCGACTGTTTGTTGACGCAAACGATCGCGCAATAAATTACTAAAAATTAAGACCTGATGAATTAAATGTTCACGTTGCTCATTAGATAAAACATGGCTGTCTCTAACAATATGTCTGGCATTGGCAATTAGCGCACCCCAAAGTTTGCGGCCTTCCCACCAACGGTCATAACATGCGTTATTTCGAAAACCCGTACAAATTGACAGAATCACACCGAAGATAGTAAATCCGATTGCAGGTACGGTAGGAATTTGAATCCAATGATAATAAGAGAGCCAGACTACACATGCTGAAATAAGTACAACAAAACTCAGTGCAGGCAAAACCTTCGGCAAAATTGTTCCTTTCCAAGCAAATAATAATTTAAATACATTGCTTTTATCGCGAACAATCATATAAAGCCTTTGAACTAATGAACCTAACCAAGTGCAATATGATACGCCTTAGACGAGCTAAATACCTAGCTAAAGCTTATGCTTTTGTCTATATCGCCAAAGGGTAGTACGGCTAATTCCAAAAATATTCGCGACCATATTTAAGTTATGGTTATATTTTTCTAAAGCGGCTTGTACATTTTCAGGACTAAGTTCTGTATTTGTCTCGGGTAATTTAACGTAATCCTCTGCATTTAAGAGCTCATTCGGTAAGTCTTCAACTTCAATTTCGTTCTTACCATTTGCCATAGTTAATGCATAAAGCAATGTATTTTTAAGCTCACGAACATTTCCAGGCCAGTCATAGTTTAGCAAAATCTGCATGGCTTTTTGATTGACGTGACGAGGCATCGTGTCGAGTTGAGTAGAGCTTTCTTTTAAAATCTGATCGACAATGAGTGGAATATCGACTTTTCGTTCTCTGAGCGGTGGTATAAAAATTGGAATGACACGCAAACGGTAGAGTAAATCATGACGGAAACGCCCAGCCTTAGCTTCTTCACGTAAAGCTTTATGTGTTGCGGTAATAATTCGGACATTGGCTTGAATCGGTTTTTCACCACCTACAGGAGTAAATTCACCTGTTTCTAATACCCGTAATAATTTAGCTTGAAGCTCTAAAGGAATCTCGGCAATTTCATCCAGAAATAGTGTTCCACCAGCGGCACGTTCAAACACACCTTTATGGTCACGAATTGCTCCCGTAAAAGCACCCTTCACATGTCCAAAGAGTTCACTTTCTAAAATATTAGAATTTAAAGCTGCACAGTTAATCGCTACAAAAATCTTATTTTTACGTTGGCTATAATCATGAATTGCTTTTGCCACCAGTTCTTTACCACTACCAGATTCGCCGCGGACAAGCACTGGAAACTCAGTAATTGCCACTCTTTGAATAATTGAAAACATACGAGCCATTTCTGGCGAGCAGCTATTAAAAACCTTAGCTAAGTCTTCTAATTGTTCTGTTAGCTCTACTTGATTAGCAATATCATTGTCTATGCTAACGGGTTGTAGAATATGTAATTTCCCGATAATGCGATGCTCTGCGATGTAAATATCATTTTCCTGATAGATAAATCGCTTTCTCATTTTAGGAGTATTGATTTCGAGATATTGATTGTGATGATCTTGAGTAAGCGCTGCCATGCTCTCAACAGAAATGTCATCTGTATTAAATTTATAGTGAATTGCTTGAGTCGTTGTATCTGCTAAAAAAAGACTCGCATTTGGGAATAAAGCTTTTAATTGCTCAAATAAAATAAAAAAATCTTGTTCTGACTCAAAATTTAACTTTGCCATTTCATGTGTTTCACAATCGTTTCATTGAAACATACTTGAGTTTCAAAGGAACATCAAGCTAAGTTTATTTTCTAACTTTAATTTTATATCTTATATTAAATATTTGATTTTTATATTTATTATTTAATTTTAAATAATTGGCACCTTATTTGCAAAATATAGGAAAGAAATAAATTATTGGGGTATAAATCATGTTCTTTAAGCAGTTTTTTGAGCAGGAAAGTTCAACTTATACATATATGCTTGGGTGTAAAGAAACTCGAGAGGCTGTTTTAATTGACCCAGTCGCATCAGATATAGAGATTTATACAAAAGAATTAGAGCGGCATCAATTTACGCTCATCTATACCTTAGATACCCATGTTCATGCAGACCATATTACTGCTGCCAGTTTGCTTCGTGAACGTTTTCATTGCAAATCGGTTTTACACCGTAATTCAGATGTAAATTGCGGAGATATTTTAATTACAGATGGTTGCATGCTTAAAGTCGGCAATCTCAGTATTGAAGCACGCTATACACCAGGTCATACCAATGCTTGTACGAGTTATCTAGTTGAAAACATGGTTTTCACGGGTGATGCATTATTAATTGATGGATGCGGTCGAACTGACTTCCAGCAAGGTAATGCAGGGACACTTTTTGACAGTATTCATAAACAACTTTTCAGCTTACCTGACGAAACTATTGTGTATCCGGGACACGACTATAAGGGTCGTTTGTCTTCAACGATTGGTTATGAACGTTTAAAAAATTCACGTTTAGGTCAGAATCGCTCACGAGAAGATTTTATTAAATTGATGAATAATTTAAATCTGCCATATCCAAAACAAATCGATAAAGCGCTACCTGCCAATCAGGCCTGTGGCTCAACTTCACAATCATAAGGTGGCAATATGGAACTTAAACGAGTTAATCAAGAATTTTATGTTGCTGACCAGATTACTGCCGACGATATCGCGAAAATTGCAGATCAGGGAGTAAAAACTCTGATATGTAACCGTCCAGATGGAGAAGGTGCAGACCAACCCAATGTGATTGAAATTGAAGAAGCAGCTCAACAATATGGTCTAAACGTAATTTATCAGCCTGTGACCAGCGGCAAAATTACCGACCAACAAGTTACAGAGTTTAAGCAGCATTATCAGAATGCCCAAAAACCTGTTTTAGCGTATTGCCGTTCTGGTATGCGTGCAGTCAGTTTGTGGGCTTTGGCTGAAGTTGTTCCACAAGATGCAGCGCTGTTAGTTGAATCAGGTAACAAACTTGGATTTAACTTAAAAGGTTTAGTGCCACGTATTTTAAAACGTGACCATGAATCAGCGACAATTCCTTGTTATAGCGTTGTGATTGTGGGCGCTGGAGCAGCAGGAATTTCTGTAGCGTCTAGTCTTTTATGTCGTGAACCTAATTTAGATATTGTCATTATTGATCCGGCAGATACCCATTATTATCAACCGGGTTGGACCATGGTTGGTGGCGGTATTTTCAAACCAGAAATAACCGCACGCTCAATGGCAAGTGTGATTCCTGCAAAAGTAAAATGGATGAAAGCCGCCGTTGCTGGATTTGACCCTGAGCATAATCAGATTATTTTGGAAGGATGCCAACCCATTCAATATAAAGCTTTGGTTGTTTGTCCGGGTTTAAAACTGAATTGGCATGGCATTGAAGGCTTGGTTGAAACCTTAGGTAAAAATGGGGTGACGTCTAACTATCGTTATGATTTAGCACCGTATACTTGGGAACTGGTGCAACAACTAAACAGTGGAAAGGCAATCTTTACCCAGCCGCCTATGCCGATTAAATGTGCAGGTGCTCCTCAAAAAGCAATGTATCTTTCTGCTGACTACTGGTTAAAGCAAGGCAAACTCAAAGATATCTCTATCCATTTTTATAACACCGGCGGTGTTTTATTTGGTGTGAAGGAATATGTCCCTGCACTAATGCAATATGTCGAAAAATATGGTTCTGAACTGCACTTTAACCATCAACTTGTCAAAGTAGATGGGCCTGCAAGAAAAGCATGGTTTAAGGTGGTGAATGATGAAAGTGCAGCATTGGTCGAGACTGATTTTGATATGTTGCATGTTGTTCCACCACAACAAGCCCCAGATTTTATTCGTGCCAGTACACTCACTGATGAATCAGGCTGGGTGAGTGTGAATCCTCAAACCTTACAACACACACAGCATGCCAATATTTTTGCTTTAGGCGATGTGATGAATGCACCTAATGCCAAGACTGCTGCGGCGGCACGGGCACAAGCTCCTATCGTTGCTGTGAATGTTCTAGCACAACTGAACGGTGAGCAAAACTTCTGCGAGTACAACGGCTATGGTTCCTGCCCACTGACTGTAGAGCGTGGAAAGATTGTTCTGGCGGAGTTTGGTTATGGCGGCAAATTACTTCCAAGTTTTCCCAAATGGGTGATTGATGGGCAAAAACCTTCTCGTTTGGCTTGGTTGCTTAAAGAACGGATTTTGCCACCGATTTACTGGCAAGGCATGCTCAAAGGCCGTGAGTGGATGGTCAAACCTGAGCGAGGTTAAGTAAAGCAACGCTTTACCCGAGCGGAAGAGGTTAAGCAAAGTAACGCTTTGTACGAGCGCAAGACGAGAACTATGTTCGAGTTAAGAGGATAAGTAAAGCAACGCTTTACCCTGAGAAGCGATTAAAGCTTCGAAAGAAGGTGAGAACTAGGTTCGAGTAAATACTGTAGTTCATTGCAAATGAAAAACATGAAATTTTAGGCTTCTGATATGTTATTACTTGTCGTTGAAGGCATTGTGATTGGCTTTTTACTTGGTCTTACTGGTGCCGGTGGCGGTATTCTTGCTGTACCTGCGCTCATGACCAGTCAAGGCTGGAGTGTAGCTCAAGCAGCCCCTATTGGTTTATTGGCAGTTGCGCTGTCTACACTGATTGGAACGATTGAAGGGCTATTTAAAAAGATGGTTCGTTATCGTGCTGCAATCTGGATTGCCATTATTGGCGCACCTATGGCACATATCGGCATTTTAATAGCCAACGCGATTTCACCTGTTTGGCTCATGTTAATGTTTAGCTTGGTCATGTTTACAGTAGGTTATCGACTTATTAGTAACCGAGTATCAGACTTTCATAATCCGCCGTGTCAGGTTAACCCAAGTACGGGACGTTTTATCTGGAATTTTAAAACGGGAAGCGTTCTTGCCAGTATCGGAATTATTGCTGGGCTTTTAACTGGCATGCTAGGGGTTGGTGGCGGCTTTGTAATTGTGCCAGCGCTTAGAAAAGTCACAAATTTGGATATGCATAGTATTGTTGCAACGTCACTTATGATTATTTTTCTCATCAGTGGAATGAGTATTGTGATGCATATTGCAGAGGGTTTTCACTATCCAGTAAGCATTACTAGTGCGTTTGCGCTCGCATGTGCAGTTGGTATGTTATTAGGGCGCAGAGCTATTCGTTTTATTCCCTCTGCAATTGTACAAAAAGTCTTTGCTTTAATGGTTTTTGCTGTCGCAATTTATATGGTAGTTAAGATTGTTAATCTCACAAATATCTAAGCGATATAGTATTTTAACTTACCTTTATAAATACAAAGTTTCCAAATGAAGCCTTAACATTAACTTTGGAAAGTTTTTATTTAAACCCTTTAAGTTTTTGAGAAAGCGATATGAAGCGAGTCAACGTGGCAATTTGTGGTTTTGGACGGATTGGGCAACAAATTGCAGAGCTTCTTTTAAATCGATCGACATACTATAAACAAAAATATCAAATTGATGCCCGTTTAGTGGGGGTATGTAATTCATCATCAGGCTTAATTGACCAAGACGGTTTGCAAGCTGCCAAATGGCTAGATAAAACTCAATATCAAGCAGGCCTCACTGAACAAAAGTTTTTAGAGCAGGTACAAGCGGATGTCATTATTGAGACTGGGGCAAGTGATTATGTGACAGGTGGAAAAGGCCTGTTTTATTTAAATTATGCTCTAACACATAACATGAATGCGATAGCAGTATCTAAAGGTGCTTTAGTTGTAGAGGGTAAAAAATTAATTAATTTGGCACATCAACACCATCAAAAATTATTTTTTAGCGGCGCGACGGCTGCGGCTTTACCGACAGTTGATTTGTTTGAATATAACTTGGCTGGCTGCCAAATTTTAGAAATAGAAGGTGTTTTTACCGGAACCACAAATTTTATTTTGAATGATATGTTGCAACATGAATGTGCGTTTGCAGAATCTCTTGGAAAAGCTCAAACAAAAGGGATTGCAGAACCTGACAGCTCTTTCGATGTAGATGGATGGGATACCGCTGCTAAAATTACGATATTGGCAAATACTGTTTTGGGGGCTGATGTAAAAATTCAAGATATTCCAAGACAAGGAATCAGTCATGTCACAGCCGATCATATACGTGCTTGGAAAAAAGAAAATGTAATTCCTCGTCTTGTCGGTTTTATTCATATTAAAAATCAGCAAATTCAAACAGGTGTTGAATTAAGATTAGTTCCGGCAAATCATTCTTTTGCTCATCTGCAAGGTTCTAATAAATGCATTCGGGTGTTAACTCAAGAAATGGGTGAACTTGTTGTAAGTGGAGGAGCATCTGCGCCTTTAGCTACGGCAGCCGCGGCTTTAAAAGATTTTGAGTTGATGCTAAAAACGTACTGCTAGAGATGAATTATTACTTATAAAAAAAGCAGGCTTTTAGGCCTGCTTCTCACAACTTTTTTGACTATTAAATAACTTTTTTCCAATTTCAAACTTACTAAACATTAAGTAGTTACCGAGTAAGATCAATAAAATTCCAAATAATGCATTTAAGGTCCACTCATATCCTTCAAAGAAGGTAGAAACGGTTAGAGCGACTAAAGGGAAAAGTAATGTGCTATAGGCTGCTTTGGCTGCACCAATTCGCCCAACCAAAGAAAAATAAGCCGAGAACCCAATAACCGTACCAAATACAGCCAAGTAAAGTACCGAACTTAAAAATGGGAAATTCATTGGAGGCATTAGATCTTGGCCTGTAAATAAAGCTAGACTTAACATCACCAGTGCACCATAAGTCATAGCATAACAATTTGTTGAAAAAATATTTAGGCCACGTTTTTGGTGTCTAACACTAATCATATTCCCTAAAGAAAAACCGTAAGTGCCTACTGCACATAGCCCAATACCCATCAATAACTGTGCATTAAACTGACTATTAATCAGATCATGCCAAAACAGTAGAACAATACCGCTTAGGCCCAAAAGTGCTGCTGGGGCAAAATTAGGTGATGGTTTTTGCTTAAAAAAGATAAGCGTATTAATAGCATTAAAAAAAACGGCCATCGAAAAAATAACGGACTCTAAACCGCTATTTACATATTTAACGGCGGTATAAAAACAAATAAAGTTTAGGCCGAAAACACAAAGACCTTGTAGCATACAGAACAAATGATCTTTTAAAGCAATTCGCTGTAATTTTCCTGAAAATAGTAAAACAACCCACAGTAATAAGGCTGAAATAGCAAAACGCCATAAAATTGCGACAACGGGCGTTGCATAGTGGCTTTGAACGGCAATTCCAATCCATGTTGTTCCCCAAATCAACACCACCGCAACATAGAGTAAAATATTCATAAGTTCATCCTCGATTACCAAACTTAAGTATCTAGGAATGCTTCATTTTTCACGTATATATTCTTGTGTTGTACATGTAAGATCTTGCGTTTTTTATATGACTGAACTAGCTGAATTTTGCTGAATATGGTTAACTTAAGCTCAATGATATTCGTTTTAATTTTGCATGGCCTATCAAACTTTAGAACAGCTACAGCAATCTAAAGCCAAGCTTCACGAAACTGTGGTGCTTGATGAAAATATGCAACTTGCATTTTGGTCTAATGAACAAGATCGGGTAAGTGTCTGTAGCGATCACCATACTTTAAGTCTTTATATTCAAGATGGCTATGAAAGCTATCAAAAAACACCTGCTGGCTGGAAAAATGGCGGTGGGCCGGGTCGTTTTTGTTTGTTGCCTGAACATCAGGAGTCGACTTGGGATATACGAGGTGGGCTTAAATTCGTTCATTTGTATTATACCGACCAACATTTGCGTGATGTTGCTGAAAAAATATGGGACAAAGAGCCGAATCAAATTGAACTAAATGAAGTTGTCTTTAATGATGACGAAAAGATTCGTGCGCTATATCAGTTTTTCCTACTTGATTGTGATTGGAATGATTCATCAAACCATTTACAAATGAGTACTACTGCCAGTTTATTGTTGAATCATTTAATTCGAAGATATAGTAATGTTAAGTGGCAGCAGCCTGTCATTAAAGGTGGACTGGCACCTCATAAACTCAAATATATTCAAGACTGGATTGAAGGGCATTTAGATCAAGCACTCACTTTGTCAGACTTGGCAAATGTTGTGAATTTAAGTGAATACCATTTTGCCCATATGTTTAAACAGTCTATGAATATGGCACCTCACCAATATGTCATGCAAAGACGTTTAACTAAGGCAAAAGGGCTCATTCAGTCATCTCAGCTTTCTTTACAAGATATTGCTCTAGTATGTGGTTTTAGTTCAGCAAGCCATTTAAGCCATCGCTTTAAACAGTTTTATGGAATGAGCCCTTCACAATTAAGATAACTGATCCACCTTTAATTTTTTATAAAAAATAAACAATTAATTTAACTAGTAGGTTGCTAACTCTTGTGCTTCTGCATTGGGTAACAACATGCAGTAGTTAATAATATGTTCAAATTTCTTGGGCTATCTAGAGTTTTTATTCAACACAAATACATATATCTTTTTTATAACAATAATTAAATTCTATAGATAACCCTACAATAGTTTATTGATATTCATTGAAATTATTTTTTTAACTAAAGTTATCGCTTTAAATTATTTCCAAAGCGGAAACATTTTAAACATTATTTGCTCAAGTTGTTATAACAGGTTCTAAGCCGTGAGCCAGCTACCCCACGATCCCAAAAATCACAAGCCTCTTTATGATCAGTTAAGGGAACTCATCCTTAACAAAATTGTAAATGGTGAATATGCCGTGTTGAGTCAAATTCCATCTGAAAACGAGTTTGCTGAACAGTTCGGTGTAAGCCGAATCACAGTTCGCCAAGCACTCAACCAATTACAGTTGGAAGGCTATATTTTTAAAGTACCAGGTAAAGGGACCTTTGTAAGTAAGCCAAAAACATTCCAGAACATCTCAAATTTGCAGGGTTTTGCAGAAGCAATGTCATCTGCTGGTCACGAAATTTTAAACCGTGTCATCTCGGCCGAGCTTAAACAGATCCCGATGCACGTTGTGCCCAAATTAAAGTTACCTGTTAAAGCCAATGTATATGAAATTCAACGTGTTCGTTTGCTCAACCGTCAACCAGTGTCTTATGAGTTGACTTATTTGCCAGAACATATTGGTTTGAAGCTTAAAGAAAAAGCGATTGATTTACGTACAACCGATATTTTCAAGGCATTAGAACAAGAGTGTGACATCCCTTTGGGACATGCGGATTTAAGCATTGATGCCACTGTTGCGGATGAAGAATTAGCGGCTTTGCTGCAAGTTGAAATCGGAACTCCTGTATTACGGGTCGAACGTTTGACTCATGATGCAAATGGCCAACCGATTGACTATGAATATCTCTATTTCTCGGGCGATACCTTCCAGTACCGTTTACGTATTCATCGTTAATAACTCAGATAAAAATAAGGATTTTACAATGGAAACTAAATATCTTGAGTTCGATATTGTGGTTATTGGTGGTGGAACTGCTGGACCAATGGCTGCGATTAAAGCAAAACAAGAAAACCCGAATTTAAAAGTCTTGCTCATTGAAAAAGCGAATGTAAAACGCAGTGGAGCAATTTCAATGGGAATGGACGGGCTGAATAATGCTGTCATTCCGGGCTATGCAACACCTGAGCAGTACACCAAAGAAATTACGATTGCCAATGATGGAGTGGTTAACCAAACCACTGTATATGCATATGCGAAGCATAGTTTCACAACCATTCAACAGCTCGACCAATGGGGCATTAAGTTTGAAAAAGATGAGACAGGTGAATTTGCAGTAAAAAAAGTACATCACATGGGGGCATATGTTTTACCAATGCCCGAAGGCCATGACGTTAAAAAAGTTTTATATCGTCAGTTAAAGCGTGCTCAAGTCAAAATTAATAATCGGATTGTCACCACAAAGCTTTTAAAAAATGAGCAAGGTGCAATCAATGGTGTACTTGGTTTTGACTGTCGTAGTGGTGACTTTTATGTCATTAAAACCAAAGCAGCCATTTTATGTTGTGGTGCGGCAGGGCGTTTAGGTTTGCCAGCTTCAGGCTACTTGATGGGCACTTATGAAAACCCAACCAATGCAGGTGACGGCTATGCAATGGCATACCATGCAGGTGCTGAACTTGCTAACTTAGAATGCTTCCAGATTAATCCACTGATTAAAGACTATAACGGCCCAGCTTGTGCTTATGTGACCGGACCTTTAGGAGGTTATACCGCCAACAGTAAAGGTGAACGTTTCATTGAATGTGACTACTGGAGTGGTCAAATGATGTGGGAATTTTACCAAGAACTGGAAAGTGGTAATGGTCCTGTTTATTTAAAAGTAGATCATTTGGCCGAAGAAACCATTCAAACCATTGAAGAGATTCTACATACCAATGAGCGCCCAAGCCGTGGTCGTTTCCATGAGGGGCGAGGAACCAATTACCGTCAAGATATGGTGGAAATGCATATTTCAGAAATTGGTTTCTGTAGCGGACATAGTGCTTCTGGCGTATGGGTAAACGAAAAAGCCGAGACTTCGGTTAAAGGATTATATAGCGCTGGCGATATGGCAGCTGTACCTCATAACTATATGCTTGGTGCATTTACCTACGGATGGTTTGCGGGTGTAAATGCCGCGCAATATGTGAATGCAATTGAAGATAGCGAATTAAACCAAAGCGAAATAGAAGCAGAAAAAGCTCGAATATTTGCGCCACTGGATTGTTCAGAAGGTTTACCTCCAGAACAAGTGGAATATAAGTTGCGCCGTTTTGTAAATGACTATTTGCAGCCTCCTAAAACTCGCCAAAAAATGGAAATTGGGCTCAAGCGTTTTGAAGAAATCAAACAGGATATTAAGCGAATCTCTGCAAGGAACCCGCATGAGCTGATGCGTGCCGCTGAAGTTTCTTTTATTCGAGACTGTGCGGAAATGGCAGCTAGAGCTTCACTGTTTAGAGAAGAAAGCCGCTGGGGACTGTACCACTATAGGGCAGATTTCCCTCAAAAAAATAACTCGGATTGGTTCTGTCACGCGCATTTGAAAAAAGATGAACACGGCAACATGGTCAGTTTCAAAAAGCCAATCGAGCCTTATGTGGTTCCGATTAATCAAGATGAAGCTGTGTCGTATGACCGTTTACGCATTCAAAAAGATGTTGCTCTAGCAGACTAAATAAATCAGGAAGTTAAATCATGGCTTTTATTTTTAAAGAAGTACAGCACCGTACTGTCGCACCCGTCATTATCGATGAAGATAAATGTATTGCTGATAAAGGATGCACCGTTTGTGTAGATGTTTGTCCAATGGACTTATTGGCAATCGATCCAACCACTCAAAAAGCTTTCATGCAGTTTGATGAATGTTGGTACTGCATGCCTTGTGAAAAGGACTGCCCAACAGATGCAGTCAAAGTAAATATCCCATACCTACTCAAATAATTAATTTGGAATACGCAACATGAGACAAAATAAATTGATCAATAAAAAACTATTACTCAGTAGCTTAATTGGTGCCATTGTACTTGGTACTTTGGGGTGCGGAAGTAAAACAGAAACTGTGCGTGTAGCGATTGGTACACAAGACACGACCATTAACTGTGCAACAGGTGGGTTGCTGATTCGTGAATTGAATCTATTACCAAAATATTTGCCCAAAGATGGCGAATACAAGAATGTTAAATATGACATTCAATGGAAAAACTTTACCTCTGGTGCACCACTTACCAGTGAGATGGTGGCTGGGCGTCTAGATTTGGGAGCAATGGCTGACTTTCCTGCTGTTAATAATTTAGCGGCATTTAAAAAAGCTGGAAAAGAAAGCATATTTTTAGCGCCATTGTCAGGCAGTATTAATGGCAGCGGTAATGCGATTGTTGTTCCAATTGACTCAAAAGTAACTTCACTTAAAGAGCTAAAGGGGCAAACAATTTCTGTACCTTTTGCCTCAACTGCTCACGGACTATTATTGCGAGCAATTCAAGCTGAAGGTTGGCAACTTGATAAAGATATTAAAGTGATTGCTCAGGCGCCAGAAGTGGCGGGACCTGCATTAAAAAGTCATAAGATTGCTGCGCATGCTGACTTCGTACCATTTGGAGAGTTATTTGCTTACCAAGGTTTTGCTAAAAAAATCTATGATGGTTCACAAGCAAAATCACCTACATTTCATGGTTCACTTGCCAGCAAGGATTATGCACAGCAGCATCCAGAAGTCATAAAAGCTTATTTACAGGCAACTATTGAAGCGAATCGATTGATTCGGGAACAACCTGAAAAATATAGTGAATTTATTGCTGAAAAAACCGGTATTCCTGCCGAAGTGGTCTATCTGTTTCATGGTCCATTAGGTCTGCAAACTCGTGACTTAACGTGGAAACCTGAATATCGAAAAGCCACTCAAATTGCGATAGACACCTTAAAAGTTCTAGGAAAAAACGACGGTACGCTTGATGTAAATAAATTTATTGATGACCAATATATTAAGGACGCATTTCAAGCATCTGGACTTAATTACAGCCAGCAACTGGCCGACTATGCAAAATCACCTTTGGTTGCCAATGACGCTTTAACGGGCCAATCCATCAAAACATTTGATCGGGTAACTCAAATTTGGGTAAAGGGTGAAGAAAAAGTGCGTAGCTATGAAACACCTGAGCATGCTTTTTCTGATTTAAAGAAAATTCAAGCCGCTGGAAAAACGGTGCGTGTGGTTTATAGCCAAGATCATCAGTCCGACATTAAGTTACTTGCCAATCTGGCATGGTATGCCACAGATAAAGCAGGACAAATTCAGGCCTTTTTATTAAAAGATGATGCTGAAAAATGGGCTAAACAACAGGGCGGAAAAGTATATGACTTTAAAGCTATTCAGCTTGTAACCCAGAGCTGATGTGTTGTCTTACCTAATAAGCAGGAGGTGACGAATGAGTAGTTTAGTCCAGACAAAACCTAAAAACCAAAGTACATTTTTGATTAAATTTTTTCAGCAATTGAGATCATATCTGGCGCATTTAAAAAGCTATGTTATTGCTTTTACATCGATAGTTTTCTGGATAGTCATTTGGCAAGGACTAGCTCAGTTTAAAATAAATTTAGGTATTGTGAACTTTAGCAATGTCCCGACACCTTTAGATGTCATTCATGCGCTTTGGGCTTTCTTTCAACTCAGCACTGCATTTGAACATGTTGAATCTAGTGTGTTTCGCGTAGTGGTTGGTTTTGTGCTAGCGGCTTTAATTGGTGTAGGTATTGGTTTGTTAGCAGGACGTTATCAAAAACTTGCTGCATTTCTAATGCCGCCATTAGAAGTATTACGTCCAATTCCAGCAGTTGCATGGATTCCTTTAGCGATTCTGATTTTTCCATCATCAGAAGCTTCCATGATTTTTATTACCTTTATTGGGGCTTTATTTCCAATTTTATTAAACACTGTACATGGTGTTGGTGCAGTTGACCCAAGACTCGTTGCGTCAGCGAAAAGCTTAGGTGCTTCTGATCTAGCTATCATTTATGAAGTCATCATTCCGGGAGCATTACCGAACATCATTACCGGTTTATCTATTGGAATGGGCACTTGTTGGTTCTGTTTAGTGACTGCCGAAATGATTTCCGGACAACACGGAATTGGATATTTCACATGGGAATCTTTCACCTTGCAAAACTATAGCAATATTGTGGTTGGGATGGTGTTGATCGGAGCCTTGGGTATGTTTAGCAGTACCTTGGTGCGTGTGATTGGAAACCGATTTACCCCATGGTATCAACTGAGGAAATCATAAAATGTCAATTACACAAGGCCATGTACGTATTCAAAATCTATCGCTACATTTAGGGCAAGCTAAAAATCGTTTTCAGGCATTAGATCGGGTTAATTTTGAAATACAACCGGGTGAGTTTATATGTCTACTTGGCCCGTCGGGTTGCGGTAAATCAACATTATTAGGTGCTTTGGCAGGACACTTACCCATTAGTTCTGGGACTTTAACGGTCGATAATGAATCTATTTTTGAACCGCATCCAGACAGAGGTTTGGTGTTCCAGCAACATACCTTATTTCCATGGAAAAGCGTGCTTGAAAATATTGCCTTTGGTTTAAAAATGAAAGGCATCGCCAAACAAAAGCGTATTGAACAAGCTCAGAAAATGATTGATCTGGTCGGACTTAAAGGCTTTGAACATAAATTTCCAGCTGAACTTTCTGGTGGCATGCAGCAACGAGTTGAAATTGCGAGAGTACTAATTAATCAACCTCGCATTTTATTAATGGATGAGCCTTTTGGTGCGTTAGATGCTCAAACTCGTTTAAAAATGCAAATGCTATTACTCGAAATTTGGCAAGAAATCCAAACGTCGGTTTTATTTATTACCCACGATATTGATGAGGCACTTTTTTTAGCCGATCGAGTGCTGATTATGAGCCATCGACCAGGGCGAATTATTGAAGAAATTCCGCTTAAGTTTGAACGTCCACGAGACGTTGATCTTGTAACAAGTAGTGAATTTACAGCCATTAAAAAGCATTGTATCCAGACTTTAAAAGAAGCTACTCAACAAGAAGAGTTAAGCCGTTTAAACCCATTAGGGCTTGGAAAGAAATCACAAATTAAGGAATACGAATGAGTTTTTATTATCAAGCTTTAGATGACCTCGATGAATATAATCAGGAATTTCTTGCACAGCTTAATCACGAAGATGAAAAGATTCGCTTTGTTGCTTTAATGAATATTGGCGATGAAGAAAATCCGGATTTACTTCCTTGGTTGCATGCGGCACTGCAACACGACTCTTCAGCTTTAGTTCGTGAAGAGGCGGCAAAAAAGTTAGAAAGTTGGGAAGATCCAACTAGTTTACAAGTATTGGCTCAAGCCTTATTTGATACAGATGTGAATGTGAAACAAGCTGCCAGTCAAAGTTTAAGTGAAGTAAAAAATGCGGCATCAGCCCAGATCCTTGCCCCTTATTTAAAGCATACGGATACTTTTGCTGTTAGTGCAATTTTACGTGCTTTAAAACCTTTACGACCACAGCAATTATTCACAGAGATATCTGCTTTGGTACATCATGAAGATGCTCTAGTACGCCGTGAGGCAGTCAGTGCATTAAGTTGGTTACAACAAGACCAAGCGATTACGTTATTGGCAAAAACAGCTGAAACAGATGTAGATGATGAGGTTCGCCGCATTGCAACAGGTGGTTTGGCCTATAGTCAGAGCATATCAGCTGAGGTGATTCAAGCACTTCAACACTCTTTAACCTCGGAAAGTTGGCAATTAAGAGTCGAAGCTGCACTTACGATTGGAAAATTACATATCGTTCAGCTCGAAACTCCCTTAATTCATGCTTTATCTGATTTATATTGGCAAGTACGTATTGCCGCAGTTCGAAGCTTAGGGTTACTCAAGTCGCGTCTGGCAGTTGCTCATTTGTCTGATAACTTTAATCATGAAATTAGTAACTTGCGTAAAGACGTCGCTTTAGCACTCGGTGAAATTGGTACAGCAGAAGCTCAGAAGCTATTGGAACAACATCAAAATGACTCCGACCCAGAAGTACGAAAAGCGATTCGTATTGGATTAAATCAAATTGGTGAGGTGAAATATGCAAGCCAGACCTGATATTCGTGTTGATACTACAAATAAACAGGTTCACTTTATATGGACCGATGGTTTAAGCGTATCTCTGAGTCATCAAAATTTAAGGGAAATTTGCCCATGTGGCTTTTGCCGAGCGAAGCGAATTAAGCAAATTAAAATTGAAGATCAAAATGTCGAAGTAACAGCTATGTTCGATCAAGGTTACGGTGCCCAAATTTGTTTTAGCGATGGGCATGATAAAGGGATTTTTCCGTGGGCTTTTTTAAAAGAACTTGCTAAGTGCTAAAAAATGCCTTCTGCTTGGGACAGAAGGCATTTCATTTAATTAATGATCATGTTCTAAATAATCTGGTTTTTTCGGAAGCGCAAGGCTACACAAGAAACAGATAATCAGCATGACAATGACATATATAAAGAATGTATTTTCGATTCCGGCAGCTTTGAATTGCAAGGCTACCGAAGGTGCAGAACCACCAAAAATAGCATTACCTACCGCATATGAAAATCCTACTCCGAGTGCGCGTACGTGAGGTGGGAACATCTCAGCTTTTACTAAACCACTAATAGATGTATAGAAACTCAAAATCATCATCATAAAAATGAGTAGCAAGGTAATGATGATCGGTGAATCTATATAATTAGGCATGCCAATTGCCATTACTGGATAGATAAAAATTGCAGATAATAAGCTAAATGCCAGCATTGAAGAACGTCGCCCAATACGATCCGAAATGGAACCAAATACAGGTTGAGCACACATATAGACAAATAGTGCGAAGGTCATGATATAACCAACGGTTTTTCCATCCATACCTAAATTAGTTAAATAGGTTTTTGAATAAACAGTTTCTACATAAAACGTTAATGAACCAGCAGAAGTGTATCCGACCACCAATAAAAAGGTTTTCCAATGCTTTTTAAAGAGCTCTCTTAAGCTACCAGACTCTTTGCGTTCACTATCTTGATGAGAAAGCGTTTCTTCTAAACGACTCCGGGCAAGTAAAGATAGAATAGCTGCAATACCACCAATAATGAACGGAATACGCCAACCACCATCAAGTAATTGTTGTTCACTTAAAAACGTTAATAAGATTACACCAAGTAGGCTGGCAAGTAACTGGCCACCAGAAAGGGTGACATATTGGAAAGAGGAATAAAAACCACGTTGACCCTTTAAGCCTAATTCACTCATGTATGTTGCGACTGCACCATATTCACCACCCACTGATAGACCTTGAAGTAAGCGTACTACCAGTAAAAGGAAAGGGGCAAATAACCCAACTTGTTCATAAGTGGGTAGGGCTGCAAATAGAAAAGAGCTCAAAGCCATTAAGCAAATTGAGACAATCATTGATTTTTTTCGACCATGTCGGTCTGCAATGCGCCCAAATATCCAGCTACCAATAGGACGCATAAAAAAGCTTGCTGCAAATACACCCCAAACATAAATCGATTTGGTCGTACTATCCATGTCTGGTGCAGTTAGAGCCTGAGTAAAATAAGCAGCAAATACTGCATAGATATAAAAGTCGAACCATTCGACCAAATTACCTGAAGCTGCGCCTACAATCCCTCGTATTCTGCTGCTCTTTTCTTCCTTAGTATATGTCATAGATATTCCGTCAGTTAGCAGAAAAAAATAGAAATTTTCAGATGTACTGAACAGGAAATAGAATGAATCTTTAGATATCACTCAATCCTGAGTACTTTCTTAGAATTCCTCTCCATTCATTTTTTATAATTTTAAATTTCCATTCTAGTGATTCTATGATCTTTTGTTCGATTTAAAGAAATTTTTACCGATAATCGAACAATTCCTTAATTTAGTGAGTTGATCAATGCACCATAAACTTTATTTAAAATCAAACATCTAATTTATTAACCATATTCGTTATTGTATTCCTCCTTGGTCTAGACCTATTTCTGAGCTTAGTTTTATTTTGACTATTTGGTAATACTTAAAAAGTTATAGTCCTAATTTCATAGAAAATAAACGATATTCATATAATGATGACGCTTTATTACACAAAATTTACTTGATCTAAAAATTATATAATTTGTTGTTTCTCGATATTTGTCACTGTATTCTTGCGTGGCTAAAAATAGGCTCAGCAGTTACTTCTAGCGCTTCAAATTATGCACGGTATGGCAGGTAGTTATTCAATGGAAAGACGTTCGTTAAATCTTCACTTCATAACATGCTCTAAAACAGCATTGGCTTCATCTATTGCACTGATGACATCTGTAGTCTACGCAAATGAAGCGGAGGTTTCGCAGCTCCCAACCATTACTGTGAACGCTACACAAAATAGTAATGCGCTATATACATCTAAAAAAGTTAATTTATCTGGTTTTCAAACAGGCGATGTAAAGAAAGTTCCTGCATCTATTACCACCATTACCTCTGAGCGCATAGCAGATCAACATGCAAAAACACTGACCGATGTTATTAAAAATGATTCATCGTTAGGAGATGGCTACGCTGCTATTGGCTACTATCCAAACTTTGTAGCACGTGGTTTTTCCCTCGATTTAGGCTCTAGTTATCTCATTAACGGCCATACCATACGTGGCGAGCAAAATGTAGCTTTAGAAAATAAAGAGCAAGTTGAGATTTTAAAAGGCATTTCTGCAATTCAAAGTGGAATGTCGACACCAGGTGGTGTGGTTAACTATGTAACCAAAAGACCTGCCGATGTTAAAACTATTACGGTCGATGCAAATTCAGAAGGTGGTTATACACTAGCAACGGATGTAGGCGGCTATTTAAATGATAATTTTGGCTATCGAGTCAATTTAGCGCATGAAAGTATTCACCCAAATGTCGATCATGCAAATGGTAAGCGTGAGTTTGGTTCAGTTGCTTTAGACTGGAAAATTAATGATCGCTCTAAATTACTGTTTGACATTGAAGCACAGCATCAAAGCCAACGCTCAGTACCGGGTTATCAACTGCTTGATGGGCAAGAAGTACCAACAAATGTAGATCAAGACCGTTTATTAGGGTATCAGTCTTGGAGTAAACCGGTTGTAAATAACAGTGTAAATGCGAGTTTAAAATATCAATATGCATTTAACGATCAATGGAATGGTAGCTTAAGTGCGTCTCAAAGCCGTGTTGTGATTGATGATAATAGCGCTTTCCCATGGGGATGTTATAACGATAATTGTGAAGTTACTGGTTTAGGCAATACTTTTGATAAACATGGTAATTATGATATTTACGATTTCCGTAGCCCAGATGACACACGTATTACCAACCAGTTTGCCGCTGGGTTAAATGGACAATTCAACACTGGCAACATTCAGCATCAAGTAGCTTTCGAATTACAACGTACTTATAAAAGCTTAAAGCACCATACACCTCTGAATGTAGCTGTAGGAACAGGCAATATTTATGAAGATACGGTCGACTACAATCCTTCATTGGAAAGTCCAGGTGATCGTTACAAAGCCTTAGAAAGCGATCAGACTGCTTTCACCCTATCTGACCGAGTTCAATTTAACGAACAGTGGTCAACTTTATTGGGTGGAAAACTTATTCACCTTGATGAGCAAGCCTATAAGGCAGATGGTCAGCAAAGCCGAGATACAGATTTAAATAAGTTCTTACCGCAATTAGCCCTCATGTATAGCCCAACTGCTACGACTAATCTTTATGCTTCATACGCCAAAGGATTATCGGATGGTGCAGAGGCTCCATGGTATGCCGACGCGAATGCTTATCAAGTACTCTCACCTAGAAATTCTGAACAATATGAACTTGGTATTAAGCAACAAATACGCAACTTCTTAGTAACAGCAGCTATTTTTGATTTAAAACAAGACAATCAATATACGACTACAAATTCTGCAGGAGAATTAGAATTTGTTGAGCAAGGTGAACAGCACAATCAAGGTATTGAGTTAGGTTTAACTGGTGCTTTAACCGATTCAGTTGACGTAAGCTCTGGCGTTACCTATACCAAATCACGTCTTGTTGATATTGAGAGTGACAGCTACAAAGGTCATCAAACTCAAAATGTGCCGAAAGTCCGCGCAACTGCGCAGTTATCTTATAAAGTACCTTCAGTTGAAGGGTTAAGATTACTCAGTGGTATGCAATACAGTAGCAGTAAATATGCAAACAAAGAGGGAACGGCAAAAGTAGGTGGTTATAGCGTCTTTAATATTGGTGCTGCCTATAAAACAAATTTTGCTGGGCATGACACGACCTTCAGATTCAATATTGATAACTTATTTAATAAGAAATATTGGCGTGATGTAGGGGCATTTATGGGGGATGACTATTTATTCTTAGGTAATCCACGTACAGCCCAGTTCTCTACAACTTTCAGTTTTTAAAATATAGAACAAATAAAAAAGGAGCTTATAAAAGCTCCTTTTTTATTTTCAGGAATTAAGCCGACATTTTTGGTTTAACCATATTATTAATCGACAAGATATCATCAAGCACTTGTGCTGATAATAAACCTTCGTTCTGAACGAGTGCTAATACACTTTGTCCAGTTTCATTTGCAGTTTTAGCAATACGAGTTGTAGTTTCATAACCTAAATATGGGTTAAGTGCAGTCACAATACCAATTGAGTTTTCAACCAAAGCTTTACAATGCTCAGGGTTCGCCGTAATCGTATCAATACATTTACTTTGGAACATTGCCATCGCGTTACCAAGTAAATCCATAGATTCAAATAGTTTGAATGCAATAAGTGGTTCCATTGCATTTAACTGTAATTGACCAGCTTCAGCAGCTAAAGTTACAGCTAAATCATTTGCAATAATTTGGAAGCAAGCAAGGTTCATCGCTTCAGGAATAACTGGGTTTACTTTACCTGGCATGATCGAACTACCTGGTTGACGTGCTTCTAAGTTAATCTCATTAATACCAGTACGTGGACCACTTGAAAGTAAACGCAAGTCATTGGCAATTTTTGAAAGTTTAGTTGCGGTACGCTTTAATAAACCAGATAAAAGAACAAAGTCACCCATATCTGAAGTTGCTTCGATTAAGTCAGGAGCAGACTTAATTTTCTTACCAGAAATTTTTCCAAGCGCTTGAATCGCAAGTTCACGGTAACTATATTCAGTGGTAATTCCCGTACCAATCGCGGTACCACCAAGGTTCATATAAGCTAGAACATTTGGAATGAGCGTATTAATCTGTTCAAGATCTTTTTGTAGAGTTACTGCAAAAGCACCAAACTCTTGACCTAATGTCATAGGTACAGCATCTTGTAACTGAGTACGACCCATTTTTAAGATGTGAGCAAACTCTTGAGATTTATTACGGAAACTTAAAATTAAGTTATTAAAAGGAAGATTTAGTTCATCTAAGCTTAATAACAAACCTAAGCGAATCGCAGTAGGGTACACGTCATTTGTTGACTGTGACATGTTAATGTCGTTATTTGGATGTAGATATTGATATTGACCTTTAGAATGTCCCATATATTCTAAAGCAACATTCGCCAATACTTCATTTGCATTCATATTGGTTGAAGTACCAGCACCACCTTGCATCATATCAATCGGGAACTGGTCATAAAAATTACCGCGAATAAGTTGATTACAGCTGTATTCAATCGCTTCAAATTTAGTTTGATCTAAGCTTTTAAGATTATAGTTTGCTTCAGCACAAGCAAGTTTTACCATTGCTAATGCTTTAATTAAATGAGGGAAATTTCCCACTTTGCTTTGTGTTAAGTTAAAGTTTTCTAGAGCACGTAATGTTTGAACTCCGTAATAATCATTATTATTGATTTCTCTATAACCAATAAGATCCTTCTCAATACGGGTGGTAATTTCAGCGTTCATCATTAAACTTCGAATTAGTAGAGTAGATAATTCATATTAGATTTCGAAATGCTTCACTTCTAATGCATTTATCAAGTTAATTATGCATTTTTTGCATATCAGTTTTTTCCTTTTCTAAACCTAAAAATAGAAAAACTTTTTCCTTCACACATTACATCTAAATTTTATTTTATAAATTAATGGTTTACTTTTTAGATAAATTAAAAATAAAAAGTTCTATGATGAACTAAATGAAGATGTAATTTGAAAAAGAGCTGCATACAAAATTTTAGACTTGTTAATTTAAGTGAAATATCAACTAATTTAATGAGGGTAATTAAATCAGAAGTGTAGCTTATCTAACAAATTTATATAAAAATGTGATGCATTTCACATAAAAGACACTATAATACGAAAAAATCTTAGTTTTTAAGTTTATGTTAAAAGTCACAGCCGCATTAATCATTTTGGGTAGTTTTACATACTATGTACTTTTTCATGGTGAAGAGAAAAGTGAGTCTAAAACTTCCCGTTTACTTAAAGACGCGGAGCAATCGATTGCTTCTGCTGAAAGTTCAGTAAACAAAGCCAATAGTATTGTACCAATATCTTATAAATAGCCACGGTTATTCAGCCTAACTATTTTATATTAACCATCAAAATATTGTTTTATCTAAATTTTCTTAAAATTTTGATAAAAGACTGTATGTATAGAGACAAAATTCATGAGAATGAAGTTTATCGCCTATGATCCCAATTCTGGGGAAAAAGTAAGCTTAAAAGAGCATATCCATCACATGGATAAATACACCACTTATATCTTTTTTAGTGATGAAAAAGATAATATGGTATTCAATCCGCAGAAAAAGCAAGTTTTTGAAATTACTCAATATACAGCGAATATGATGGTTGAAATTTCAAGAAAGCTATATTATCTGATTGGTGAATATTAAAAAAATTTTCAGGCCAATCTCGGATAGATACTTTAGTAGAATAGTCAGGTTTATTTAGTTGAACTATACTGCAAATATATCTTCTGATTTGAACTAGTTGATTAGGTCAGAAAGCTTAAATCCTGAAATAATCAAATTAGCAAAATTTTAGTTTTACAGTCCGTATTCTTCCCCAAGGTGCGGACTTTTTTTATAAAAATTAAGACTTGATAAAACGATGAGGGTATTTTTGGTTTTTATTAAAGCTTAAATGGTTATTTACTTGATTTATATCAACCTTACTTTTTGATTTAAAATAATTTTTAGAATAATAATTTTATATTTGTATGAGTTGTTGCGCTAAATGAAAGTCTTTTATTCTCTTACACTCTTTTCTATGTCAGAATTATTAAATACTTACTTTTATCGTTTGGCTTTGCCATCCTTCCATCGCATTTTTGCAGGTACTCCCATGTTTTATATTTTTCATTCATCTATTCAGCTATTTATTCAGCTTCCCAAGCAAACAAATTAAGGACATAACTATAAAAAGGGAATGCAAAAATGAACTTAGAAGTACGTTGGGTAGAAGACCTTTTGACACTTGAACGAGAGCGTTCTATTTCAAAAGCAGCCGAAAAACGATTTATTAGCCAATCTGCTTTTACGCGTAGAATTCAGCAAATAGAAGAGATGATTGGAGCTGAAGTTATTATTAGAAATAATAAAAATAATATTGAGTTTACAGACATCGGCCGAATTATGCTGGTCATGTCTAAAAATATTGAGAAGCAGGTAGAAGAAACAGCCAAGCTGATTAAAAACATCAAAAATGAAACCGAATCTACGATTCGTTTCTGTGTTGTTCACTCATTAGCATCTGGTTTTTTAACGACTTTTTTAAAAAAATTCCCAACGTTTATGCGTGATTTAAAAATCGAAATTGTCGCAACGAACAGTGGTGAGGGCTTATCTCTTTTAAAAGAAGGTGCCTGCGATTTTATGATTTGTTATGCAGATCGATCTAATATTAATCGTGTTGGTGATGATATTTTAAGCGGGATCAAGATTGCTGAAACAGAGATTGTTCCTGTCTCAGCTACCGAAGTGGATCATACGCCTAAGCATACAATTCAAACTAATTTTTCTTTGCTTGCTTATAGTAAACACGCTTATTTACGAAAATTGGTAGATCAACTGATCGAAGGCAAGTTGAATTATAAAACCTTATACGAGACTGATAATGCAACGAATTTGAAAGAGCTCGTATTACAAGGCCTAGGGGTGGCATGGATTCCAAAAATTAATGTAGAGGAAGATCTTGCTAACGGAAAACTGGTCATGTTGGATCATCATGAATATTGTCTTCCTCAAGATATTTACATTTTTAAAAATAATTTGAGTGATAACAAAGCAGTCCAGCAAATCTGGAAGGGCTTCCAAACTCAGCCTGATTAAAATTTATAAAAACTTATAAGGATATGTATTGTATTCAACATATTTACATACAAAGTAATCAATTAAAGTGCCCATCCCTTTGTCTTTATGACGAAAGGCTTTATAAAGCATTGCTCATGGTCTAGATTCTTTGTTAATTTAGACCATATATCAATAATTCAGAAATCTAGTGAGCATTTTTATATATGCTGTACCTGCTTTCATTCCTTTTGAATGGATTATTTGATCCAGACGGAGACAATTTTGTTTGATCTAGATAGTAGATTACTAAATATTTTTTATCATATTTATCGGTTTAAAAGCGTTTCAATGGCTGCTGATGCTATTGGTCTTACCCAACCGAGTGTTAGTAATGGACTGAATAAAATCCGTCAGCATTTTAATGACCCGCTTTTTATTCGTGTTGGGAATGAAATGATTCCAACCGAATTAGCTAAAGAAATCTTTCCACTCATTAGTGAAGTGATTGATAAAGTTGAAAGTATTAACAACTTTAGTGTGAACTTTGACCCACTTACTTCGGATCAACTTTTTACAATTGCGATGACAGATGTATCTCATCTGGTCTTATTGCCGCAATTAACAAACTATTTAAAAGAGAAAGCTCCTTTAATTCGTTTGAATATTCGGCCAATTACTCCAGAAACCAGTTATCAAATGGCAAATGGTGAAATTGACCTTGCAATTGGCTTTTTACCTCAATTAGAAGAAGGCTTTTATCAACAGAAGTTTTTCAAACAACATTATGTGGTGATTAGCTCTAAGAGCCATCCTCGTTTAGACCCAAATAATTTTACTTTAGATGATTATATGCGCGAATATCATATCGATATTGATGCAGGAATCGGTCACTACCACATTAAAAATGAATTACAGAACAAAGGATTAGATAGGAATATCTTAATTCGCTTACCAAGTTATCTAGGCGTTGGTTTAGTCGTTCAAGAAACAGATGCGATTGCAACCGTACCGTATTATTTGAGCCAAGTCTTATTGGTCAGAGAAAATTTACAGATTTTACCAGCACCTCTCGACTTCCCAACTTATGATGTTAAACAACATTGGCATATGTCTTGTCATCATAAAAGTAGCCATAAATGGTTCCGCCAAACCTGTTATGAACTTTTTAAAGTCTAAAAGAAGATGTAAGAAAAACCCCTACATCTTCTTCTGTGTGGTTTGATTTTTAGATTTCAATTGCGACCGCTGTAGCTTCACCGCCACCAATACATAGTGCAGCAACACCTTTCTTTTTACCTAGGCGTTTTAAAGCATAGATCAGAGAAAGGATAATTCTTGAACCCGTTGCGCCAATTGGATGTCCTAAAGCACACGCACCGCCATGTACGTTGACTTTTGCTTCATCAATGCCTAGCTCATGAATTGGCGCCATTGCGACCATTGCAAAAGCTTCATTAATTTCCCAAGCATCTACCTCGTCAACAGACCAACCAGCACGCTCAAGTACTTTTTGAATTGCGCTAATTGGAGCAATTGTAAACTCGCTTGGATGCTGTGAATGACTAGAAGTCGCCACAATTTTTGCTAAAGTATTTAAACCATGAGACTGAGCATATTCTTCAGTGGTGAGTACTAATGCAGCAGCACCATCAGAAATTGAGCTTGAGTTAGCCGCTGTAATTGTACCGTCTTTACTAAAAGCAGGGCGTAAAGTTGGGATTTTCTCAAGATTCGCTTTTAATGGTTGTTCATCTTGATCAACAACTTCAACACCTTTACGTGTTTTTACTTCAACAGGAACAATTTCTTCCTTGAAGTAACCTTCTGTAATCGCAGTTTGCGCTTTTTTAAGTGAAGAAATCGCGAAATTATCCATTTGCTCACGTGTAAAGCCTTTGGTGTTTGCCATGTCCTGAGCAAAAGAACCCATTAATCGGCCAGTTTCAGCATCTTCAAGACCATCTAAAAACATGTGGTCTTTAATTTCGCCATGTCCCATACGGTAACCACCGCGAGCTTTGGGCAAAATATAAGGCGCATTGGTCATAGATTCCATACCACCCGCAACAATAATGTTAGCACTACCAGCTTTTAAGGTATCTGATGCCATTAATACCGCTTTCATGGCAGAGCCACACAGTTTATTAATGGTGACTGCACCTACATGATCGGGCACACCTGCTTTACGCATAGCCTGACGAGCTGGTCCTTGGCCTATACCTGCGCTCAGTACGCAACCAAAAATAACTTCATCTACTTGGTCTGGTGCAACACCTGCACGTTTAATCGATTCACGAATTACTGCTGCACCAAGCTCTGGAGCTGTTAAAGAGGATAAACTGCCCTGAAAACCGCCCATTGCAGTACGACTACCTGAAACTATAACAATTGAACTCATCTTAATATCTCTTATTGGTGTATTTGCTAAATTTGCCTCTAGCCGAAACTAAAGGCGCCAGTAAATTAAAAAGTAGGTGGGGTGTAACTAAGCGTTCTTCCAAAAAACCACAATAAAAATAAAACTAAAGGAAAATGCACGACGAGCTGAGTGACTGTAAAACCAATCACATCTTTTGCTTTTAGTTTCAAAATACCCAACATTGGAAGCATGAAGAATGGATTGATTAAATTTGGTAAAGCTTCAGCTGCGTTATAAATTTGTACTGACCAGCCCAAATGAACTTTTAAATCATTTGCCGCTTGCATGACATATGGGGCTTCAATGATCCATTTTCCACCGCCAGAAGGTACAAAGAACCCGAGTATGGCAGAGTAAATTCCCATCACAATTGCAAAAGTTTCTTTTGAAGCGATAGAGACGAAAAATTCGGCAACATAATGCGACAACGATAAATCTTGACTGTTTAAAGCTTGCGTCATAATAAACGCGATACTTCCGTACAACGGGAACTGGATTAAAATGCCTGATACAGCTGGAACTGCCTTTGCAACAGCATTTAAAAAGTTTCGTGGCGTTCCATGTAATGCTAGACCTAGCATTAAAAAGACAAAGTTGTAGGTGTTTAGGCTTGAAATGGCAATGATAGGATTACTTTTTGAAAATTCAAAAAACATCCAGATTAAACCTAAAGCCACCACAATAATCGTTAAAATAGGCGAGTTTTCTAACCAATCACCCGGACGGGTAGATTTCTCTTCATGTGGCTTTTCTTCTTCAAATTGCACATTAAAACTATCAATCGTTTTAACGTTATCACCTTTGGGAGCTGACCAATACGCGATTGCGATTGAAACAATCACCAAAATAATGGTCATCGCAATTGATTGCCAAAGAAAGATTGTTTCTGTAAATGGAATAACACCGGTCAAATTATAAATCGACTCAGGCAAACTGCTTTTATTCGCTTGAAGCTGTGCTGCTGACGAACTAATTCCCAACGCCCAAGTTGCACCCATACCAATAATCGCAGCGGCGGCAGCAGCACGATAATCCATATTGAGTTCTTTACGTTTTGCCAATGCGATCACCAAAAGTGCAGTAAGGATGGTACTTACCGCCCAATTGACCAGCGAAATTAACAAGCTGACGGTCGCAACCAAAACAATAGCACCACGTCCAGAATTTGGAATACGCGCCATTTTTTGAATCAGGAATTTTACGGGCTTAGATACGGAAACGACATAACCCACAATAATTAGCATGGTCATTTGCAAAGTAAATGGAATAAGACTCCAAAAACCATTACCAAATGACGTCGCTACATCTTGGATTGGAGCACCAATACCCAAAGCGGCAATAGAAACAATAATGACGCCGAGTAGAGCAAAAATATATGAATCTGGAAACCACTTTTCAGACCAGTCACTAATCCGAAGGGCAAATCTTTCAAAAATTCCTTGCTGTTTTTCCATAGCTGAAAAAATCCTTCTCATTCTTATTCGTTGACAGCACATCCGGTGCTTAAAGAGGCTAAGACTTAAGCTCACTTTCTAACTTAAGTCTTGTTTGGCTAATTAAAAATTAAAATTTAAGCAACTAAGGTTTTATAGAATTCGACGCCTGTAACAGCTTGAATCTGTTCTAGAGTGACATCTTTAGCAAGTTCAATCAGTTCAACACCTTGTGGGGTAATGTCCATTACACCTAAGTCAGTAATTACGCGGTGAACCACGCCTTTACCGGTTAAAGGTAAACTACAGTTTTTCACAATTTTTGGCGTACCGTCTTTTGCACAATGTTCCATAAGAACTACAACTTTTTGAACACCAACAACCAAGTCCATTGCGCCGCCCATCCCTTTTACTTTCTTGCCTGGGATCATCCAGTTAGCCAAGTCACCATTTTCGGAAACTTCCATTGCACCTAAAATTGCAATGTTTACGTGGCCGCCACGGATCATGGCAAATGACGCTGAACTTGAGAAAAAAGCAGCGCCAGGGCGAGCAGTAACTGTTTGTTTGCCTGCATTAATTAAATCGGCATCAACAGTTTCTTCAGTTGGAAACTCGCCAATACCCAATAAACCGTTCTCAGACTGAAGCCAAACATTAATATTTTCAGGAATATAGTTGGCAACTAGGGTAGGTAAGCCAATACCCAAATTGACATAAAAACCATCTTCAAGTTCTTTTGCAGCACGTTGTGCCATTTCATTGCGTGACCAAGCCATTTTATACTGCCTCCGTGCTTAAAGTTTTATGCTCAATGCGTTTTTCAGGTGATGCATTAAGTACAATGCGATTTACATAGATACCCGCTAAATGGATTTCATCTGGATCCAATTCACCAATTTCAACAACCTGTTCAACTTCAGCAATTGTAATTTTTCCAGCCATTGCACATTCAGGGTTAAAGTTCTGAGCAGTTTTACGGAAAACTAAATTACCCGCTTTATCGGCTTTATATGCTTTAACAAGTGCTACATCGGCTGTTAAAGATTCTTCTAAAATGTAGTTTTTGCCTTTAAAGGTACGTTCTTCTTTACCTTCAGCAATCAGTGTACCTACGCCAGTTTGAGTATAAAACGCGGGAATTCCAGCACCACCAGCACGTAACTTTTCAGCTAAAGTACCTTGTGGGGTGAGTTCTACATCAAGTTCACCATTTAAATACTGACGCTCAAATTCTTTGTTTTCTCCAACATAAGAAGAGATCATTTTTTTAATCTGTTTGGTTTGAAGCAAAATACCTAAGCCAAAGTCATCTATACCTGCGTTATTAGAAATACAAGTGAGACCAGTTACACCACTTTGTTTAACTGCAACAATCAGTTTTTCAGGAATTCCGCATAAACCAAAACCACCAACGGCAAGTGTTTGATTATCTGCAATAACATCTTTCAGTGCTGCCTCTGCATTGGCATAAACTTTATTCATTCTATTGTTTTCCTATATCCCTTAGTGGTTTTAGTTTTAGCATCTAGTTTTATGTTATAGAAGTTAATTTTTTAAAAGGATTAATAAGTATAATCAATGAATCGCATCAAATTAACAACAAAAGATAAGAAGTACAAAAGCACAAAATCTTAAAAAAAATCATTTCATAGCATTGAAATTTATAATGATTAAGAAATTTACCTTAGCCGTAAGCTTAGCTCATCCTAAAATACAGTATTTAATTTTTTAAAATTTATATTGAAGCAATGCCTCAATAAATTGAGCTGAAATATTTGAAATTTCAAAGTTCTTTTTATAGACAATTCCAACTGTTTTATGAATAGCTTCGTCTTTTAGCTCAATTAAAACATTATGTTCTTTATCAATGTGAGACGCAAAATGTCTTGGAATTGCACTTACCCCAATTCCATAAGCAACAAAACTTGAAAGTGATGAAATTTGATGACATTCAACTTTCAAATCAAGAGTTATATTATTTCGTAAACAATTTTGCTCAACCAAATAACGAACAATCGAAGGTTTTTGCAAAGTCACAAATGGGTTAGAACAAAGCTGCTGCCATGTAATTGACGAAGCCTGTGCAAGGGGATGAGTCTTTGGTAATAGAGCTAAAAAATCTTCTTCAAAAAGCGGTTTAAACTCTAAACCTTCAGTGAGATCTGGCTCAAAACATAGGCCAAGCTCAAAAATACCATCCTGTACTTTTTCGATGATGGTTTCATTAGGAATATCATGAATTGAAAAGTTAAGGTTTGGGTGGAGGCTCAAAAACTCATGAATGACTTTAGGCAAAATTGCATGAGTCACAAATGGCATAGAGGCAATACTTAAGGTTCCACGATTAAGCTTAAACCTTTGTTTAACATCATTTTCCATTTCATCCCAATTGGCAATTAATTTTTTTGCATAGGGAATAAGTGATTTACCTTCCTGAGTAAGTTCAACACGGCGTGTATTACGGTTAAATAGTTTCCCACCTAATTCTTCTTCTAGACTTTTGATAGTGAGACTTAAAGCGGACTGGCTAAGATGTAAATCTAAAGAGGCATTGGCATAGTTGAGGGTACGAGCAAGGGCCAAAAAAGCTTTTAGTTGTTTAAGCGTCATTTCGTTCCTTTAGATTACAGTTCCAGCCTAGTGCTGTAATTTATACGAAAATTTGTCTAATAAGATGTTTTTTGAAAAAAATTATGAAAAAGATGTAGAGAACAATGATACAGATTAACTCATAAAACATAAAACCGAACTTTCACCGCTAGTACCTACATTAAAAACTGAAATGTAAGATTAATAAATATTAAATACATTACTTAAACTACCTTCGGGTGGTTTTTCATTTTCTGAACTGTTAAATTTTATTCATAATTAAAATGGATAATTATCATGCAAAAGATCATTGCATTAAGCTTATTTTTTTTATTAAGTGGGTGTGTAAGCCCAACTGCTCAAATGGTTAATAATAAATTTAACGAAGAGCAGCCTTCAACACCTTCAATATCAGGTATATGGACGATTTCAATCGGCCCAAGCATATCAACCATAAAACTAGAAGCTGATGGCAATGGAATACTTTGTGATGATACTAGTGGCCATGTTGTATTCAACAAAGTTAAGTATGCAAATAATATGATTTACATTGAAAATGGTATGATTCTAGACGTTAAGACTCTTAACAAAGATATAATTGAAGCTAGAACAATTTTAAGTGCCTCTAGTTCAAATATGATCTACAAAGCTGATAATGACTTAAAGGCAGCTTCATTAAAGTGTGTCAAAGAATTATAGATAACCATCTTCATAAACCAGTAGTCGTTTTTTATTGTCTGGAGGAAAGTAAAGATGGCATAAGAATCACGTCAGTTCATTTTTATTGTTAGCGTAGATAATTTCATGAAAAAATTATTTTTTAGGGTTAGTTTCAAGTTTTACTTTTTTTAATGGTTGCTAATCTATAGAACAGTAAACGAAAAATAAAGCAAGCACTTAATGATTGCACCTAAAAGATATTAATATGTAATAAAGAATACTTAATCGTCTTTAAGTTTCACATTTTGAATTATTGGTTTTGAAATGATCTAAATATTCCTGAAATTGAAAGAAAATTGGTTTCGCATCTTTCTGTTGTAAAAGCTTTGGATAGTACTGCATATACACTGCCAGAAGTTTTTGAGCATCTGCAACATAATCACATTCTGCTTGAAGTTTATCTTGTAAATTCTTTGCAAATTTAATTCTTGGTTCATGGTGAGCTTTAAAGATATCAACCTGTTTTTTCATTCTTTGGTCAAAAATTTCTCTAGATGCTTTTTCACCATCCGAAAAGAATACGTAATGAAAATCAAAACCCTGCCAATTCAAATCATTTTTAGGTATGTAAATAATTTGTTCTGCATGGGTAAATTTATAAGATATTAAGGAAAGAATAATAATTAAAATTGTCTTTTTTATCATTTTTCAACTCTTTTCAAAATTTTAAGAAGATTCTATCAAATAACAAATTTCTCACAATAATATCCAAGACTTAATTTTACGATGATATTAAGCCAAATAAGAGCTTAATTTACTTCCATAGCGCCAGCTAACCAATAACCATAATCTGCGCAAGCTATTAGGAATAGAAGGAGTAACTTGAGTAGATTTCACCTCATATAACCCACCACCTAGTGATATCTGTTCACGAATTACAGCAGATTGATTTGTAAAACCATTCGTAATTTTAAATTTACCATTTTCTAAGTTTTCTAAGTTTTCTAAGTTTTCTAAGTTTTCTAATTTGCTGCCATAGGGCTAAATAATTAGTGGAGCCGTTTGATCTTCAAGTCTGATACATCCATTTTTATCTACTATGAGCTTTCCTTGTGCTGAAGCCATCATTGAAATATTACTTCTCACATTGCTTGTGATAAGTACAGGTTGAATAAAGATATCTTCATTAGTAGCTATAGTAGGCTTTAACATACAAGATGTAAGGCTAATAGTCATTAAATATAATAAGAGTGGTATTTTCATATAATGATTCAAAAACCTTGAAGAATTATCCTTTTCTTAGCTTCCATCGTATCTGTACAGCTATATGTTATGACGGCATGACTTTAGTTTTCTTTGTCAAAATCTTGATAATTTTAAAAACTTGATTATCTAGCTTTATCTTTTGATGAACAGTTGCATTGTCGAGCTGATCCCATAATTCAAATGGGAAAAACTCTGAGCTATGATCAAATACCCATAACCATTGATAACTATTGTTAAGGGTATTTACATCAAAACGTACATCCTGAACTTTGACAATCTTAAGTTGTTTATGATGTTCGTCTTGAAGAATAATTTCATGGTTCTCCATTAGACATCCACAAATTAAAGACAATTCTTGATTTTACTGAAATTAATATTTTCTAGTTAGTTTGTTAAGTTGATATTAATTTACAAAAGATTTCTGGTTGTTAAAGTTTGTCATTTTCAAAACGATAATAATCTTTACTCTTGAAATACAAGGTTTTAAATAGGTCAGGTTGTAAGGGTGGTGTGTAGCTGTCAAAATGTCCAACTGACATATATCTTCGAGTTATCGCTATGAGTTTAATAGGCTTTATGTATGCAAGTAAAACCAATAGTGAACATAGTCAAGTAAAACAAGATTTAATTGATATCCTCACAGAAGCAGTCAAATTCAACTCTTATAATGATATTACGGGAGTACTTTACTATGGTAATGGGTATTTCTTGCAGTATTTAGAGGGTGAGAAAGAACAGGTTGAATCACTGTTTTATAATTCAATTTTGAAAGATTCGCGGCATCAGAACTGTGAAATTATCTTTTCGGAACCATCCGAGCAGCGGTTATTTAAGCATTGGAGTATGAAATTTGCGCCTATAAATACCAAAATAAAAGATTTCTTTTTTCATCATCATGTCGATGAGTTTAACCCGTATTTGCTTAACACTACCTCAATTCCACCTTTTATTGAACTGCTTGTAGATCAACCAAATCTTAAAGCTGATCAATATCAGATTTAATCAACGATAGGATATGGATTAGAGTAGTTTTTTCTACTTAAATAGCCCTTTGAAAAGGGCTATTTAAGTTATATGGATTCTTCTACGTATTAAAGGGCTGGATGAAGAACGACCAGAAAAAACAAATGAAAACTCTAAAAATGGAGTTAAAGAAAATTACTCAGATTGTTTAATTCTATTTTGCTCATACAATCAATATAAAATCTAAACCCTTTGGAGCTTGGCCACAGATAAAAAGGTAACTGTGTTGCAGAATAAATTGACTATAATTCCAAAACTTGATGATGAGTGGATAACTTCCTTAGGTTCTTTTCGGGTCATTCATATTCAGCAGGATCCTGCCTCTACTATTTGGAAATGCCAATTGAGGAAGGTATAAATTGAATAGTTTTCACTATCAATTAAAATATCAATTTATATATAAATTACTGTAATTAGATGGCTACAACTACACATAGTTCAATATATATTTCCCGTCCAAGCAATTACGAGGGAGATGGAACTGACGATAAAGAAGAATTTATTGAGACATGCAATATCCATTTTAAAGATCTGTTTAAAGATCAAAAAGCAATCTCTACACTTTCTGAACCTGAAAAAAAATATTTTGATAAATGTGTTTCAGCTTCAAATGATAAATATGCTGCTGAAGAGGTTATTTATGATCTTGGAGTGGGTTTCGCGATACTAATTGTTTTGCTGGGTATAGGATGGGGATTCTATGAGGCGAAAAAATCTTTAAATACTCCAATCATAATTAATCCCAAGGAAAATCCTGAGAATGATACCAATGGAGATCATATTTCTGACGGGATTATCATAGTCTTTATTTCCGTAATTATTGCTGCATTTATTTATCTAATTTTTAGTTTTGTTTCCGGAATATGGATATCGATTAAATATTAAAGTTTCGAGCCAGGTGGATACGGAACCAAAATGTATGAGGGCATTCAAATTGTAATATTAATTTATAGATATAAGTTCAAACCCACTTCGGTGGTTTTTTTAGTGTGAGCAATTTAGGAGTTAAGTTGATAAGTACAGATTATATCCCTTTATGGCATTATCGCTATTTCAGCATGTGCAGTAAACGCTGGCTAGAAGTCAAAAAGAGATACTTCAGGAGTGGTTATTGCCAAAGAAATTGATCAAAAAGCAATCTCTGTTTCTATGCCAATAGATGGCAAATTTAGAGTTGGACTTTACTCTAATCAGGTTAGTAAAAAAATGGGGCATATCATCAACGGCACAAATTATAGATATCTTAATTTAATTGCTGAAAATGTTCTTAAAAATATTGGCTTTAATGGTGTAGGAATACAATCACCAAATCCTAATTCTAAATTTTTAGGTAAAACTGTTTCAATTCAGTACAGTATTTAACTTTAATTTAACACTAACTAAGTTTTTATTCTCACTACTAAAATTTCATTAAGTTTAAAGCAACCTTTGGGTGGTTTTTCGTTTTCTGAACTGTTAAATTTTACTCATTATTAAAAGGGATAATTTCATGAAAAACATTATTTTTTTAGGACTAGTTCTCAGCTTAATTGGGTGTTCAACAGCTCCAGTTGCTTCAAATACAGCCAAGCCAGTACCTAATGAGAGAATATACAATCAGAACTATTTAAAGAAACACACTCCTGAACAAGCAAAAGTTACTTTTTTAAGAGATAAAGGTTTTTTAGGATCTGGTTGTAGTCATGATATGTATGTTAATAACGAAAAAGTATTCTCGATTCGTTCAAATGAAATAGCTACGATTTATCTTGAGCCCAAATACTATATTTTTAGATTGGAAACAGGCGGTGGAATGTGCCCAAATATTGCCACTTCTCAAGAAACTGAAGTTAAACCAGGCTCGGAGATAGAATATCGAATTTTACTTCCATCTGACTTTAATTTAAGACTAACTCGAATGAAATAAAAGCGTAAGAGCTTGTGTCTAAGGCAGTCGAGTAATATTAAATTTTAATTGAACCCACTCGTCATTAAGTGGGTTTTTTATTACTTATAAAAGATTACTGATCTTAGCTAAGAAAATATTCACCAAATTAATACCTCTATATTATTTAATTGTCTTTATTAAATAATATAGAGGTATTAATTTAATTTACTCAATAATTAATAGGTTTTATTAAAAAATAAAGGCTTTAAAATGGTGATATTTTACCAATTAAAGAATATAAACTATTGTATTTTATTGGTATTTTTAAATTTAAATAAATTACATTGTTTTTAAATATTTTAGTGGTATTTTATTTTTAAGCTCATTTATCTATTACCACTCATAGATACTGTGATTTTTATCATTTTAGGTTTGGGATAACCTAAATATCTTTTGGTAATTTTATTGAACCTAGTATCTATTCTTTAGGGAGAAAGAATATATGTGGGAATTATTTGTAATTCTACTTTCGCTTGGGCTGTTAATGTATACAGCTTACAAGGGCTTTTCCGTCATTCTCATGGCACCAATTTGTGCCTTACTTGCAGTTTTACTCATTAACCCAGCCAATGTTTTACCATTTTATTCGGGTGTTTTTATGCCGAAAATGGTGAATTTTATTAAAGATTACTTTCTTGTGTTTTTGCTCGGGGCAATTTTCGGTAAAGTCGTTGAAATGTCAGGAATTGCTGAGTCTATTGCTCGAACCATTGTGAGATGGATTGGGGCGAAAAAGGCAATTTTAACCGTTGTACTTTTAGGTGCAATTTTGACCTACAGTGGAGTAAGTTTATTTGTTGCTGTATTCGCAATTTATCCTTTTGCCAACCAACTATTTAGACAAGCTAATATTCCAAAACGTTTAATTCCGGGAACCATCGCGCTAGGCGCATTTACATTTACGATGGATGCTTTGCCGGGTACGCCACAAATCCAAAACGTAATTCCAACTACATTCTTTGGCACCAATATTTATGCTGCACCATTTCTAGGAATTATTGGTGCTATTTTTGTTCTATGCATGGGTTTGAGCTACTTAGAATGGCGTCGTCGTGCTGCTGCAAAAACTGGTGAAGGCTTCTCTGGGTTTGGTGTAGACGATACATCATCTCAAGAAATTGAAGCCGATATGGCACTGCAGACTAATGGAAGTACTGCACGTCAGTTTTTAGCGTTTGTACCTCTTATTCTTGTTGCAGTAATGAACAAATATTTGTCTAAAGCAATCAAAGAGTGGTACCCAAATGGCTTTGATTTTGCCACTGTCGGTTTAGCTGACTACACCGTAGATGTAGCAAAAACTGGTGCGATCTGGGCAGTTGGCCTTGCGCTCATTGTAGGAATTATTTCTGCAATTTTATTTGATTATCAACGTGTAGTGATGAACTTTAAAGAAGGTATTAATGCCAGTATTGGTGGCTCACTTTTAGCAGTGATGAATACGGCTTCTGAGTATGGCTTTGGTGCAATTATTGCGTCATTACCAGGCTTTGCCATGATTAGTCATGCAATGAGCAGTACCTTTACAAATCCTTTAGTGAATGGGGCGGTGACCACAACCGTATTAGCTGGTATTACTGGTTCAGCTTCTGGTGGTATGAGTATCGCTTTAAGTGCGATGGCTGAACATTATAACGCCGCGATTTTAGCCGCAAGTATTCCACCAGAAGTTATGCACCGTGTGGTTGCAATGGCATCGGGTGGTATGGATACGCTTCCGCATAATGGTGCTGTTATCACTTTACTCGCTGTTACAGGCTTAACCCATAAACAATCGTATAAAGATATTTTTGCAGTCACAGTAATTAAGACATTAGCGGTATTTGTGGTGATTACGGTCTTTACCGTAACAGGTATTGTTTAAATCAGCGCGTTATAAGTATTAAGGAGTAAATAAATGACAAAACTTTTAGACGGTAAGGTCGCTTTTATTACAGGTTCTGCAAGCGGTATCGGTCTAGAGATTGCTAAGAAATTTGCTCAAGAAGGTGCCAAAGTTGTCATTTCTGATATGAATGCCGAAAAGTGCCAAGAAACGGCGAACTTACTTAAAGAGCAAGGTTTTGATGCACTATCTGCGCCATGTGATGTAACTGATGAAGATGCTTATAAACAAGCCATTGAGCTGACTCAAAAGGCCTTTGGTACCGTTGATATCTTAATTAACAATGCTGGTTTCCAACATGTTGCATCTATTGAAGAGTTTCCAACGGCTGTTTTTCAAAAGCTAGTTCAGGTCATGTTAACAGGGGCATTTATTGGTATTAAACATGTTTTTCCAATCATGAAAGCTCAAAAATATGGCCGTATTATTAATATGGCTTCAATTAATGGTTTGATTGGTTTCGCTGGAAAGGCGGGTTATAACAGTGCTAAACACGGCGTGATTGGCCTAACAAAAGTTGCGGCATTGGAATGTGCACGTGACGGTATTACAGTAAATGCTTTATGCCCCGGTTATGTAGATACGCCATTGGTTCGTGGGCAAATTGCAGATTTGGCTAAAACGCGTAATGTGAGTTTAGATAGCGCACTTGAAGATGTAATTTTGGCAATGGTTCCTCAAAAGCGTTTATTGTCTGTTGAAGAAATTGCTGACTATGCGATTTTCCTTGCGAGTAGCAAAGCTGGTGGGGTAACAGGCCAAGCTGTTGTTATGGATGGCGGCTACACAGCTCAATAATTTAAGTGTTTTAAAAGCCGCTTATTTTAAATAGGCGGTTTTTTTATTCGTTAAAATTTACGATAGTCTACTTTTCAAAATAATGATTTATCTCTACTCTATTTCTTTATAAAAAAGCTAATAAAATAAGTTTGTTAAGGTATGAAATTATACTTTAAAGGTATTTAACTTATTTCCATTTTTAAAATTTAATAGAGTATGAGAAAGTAATCTTTACTCTCTTTCTTGATTCGATATTTTTCAGGAAAACTCGTCAATTAAAGGATATTAATTGGCATACAAGTTGCTTTTTAAGTAATAAGTTATTTAGCTAGGTGAAAAGGATATGATATCACTCAGCCAACAGACGGAACTCAATCATTATTCACGCAAAGCTGAATTTGCGCAGAATCTCATGTCCACAATTTGTGGTGAACACCGTCTAGACACAATTTACAAAGACACTCTCGATTTTCACTATGACGGAATGCGTTTGCCTAATAAAAAAATGGCAATCGGTACAATCAGTTATGGTGCAAACGTTGCCATTAACATCTCAAATTTAAAAGCGTATAGCATTAGCTTACCTATACAGGGCCGACAAGCTCTCAACATTCGTGGCGCTCATTATCAATCTGATGAAAACAGGGGCCTTATTGTTTCAAATAACGATCAACAAGATTTGATTATCGATAAAGATTGCAGAAAATTTCAGGTGGTTATTCCTGAGAGAAGTATGCAGATTGTCCTTGCGGATCTATTAAATAAACCCATAGAAACGCCTATCATTTTTAACCCAGAAATGCACTTAGACTCTGAGCAATTGATTGGTGCATGGTGGAAGAACATTCAAAATTTTGTACAGTTAAAATCGCAATATAGTAATTTTTATGGTTTGCAGATGTTGTCTGAAGACTATGAAAATTTTGTAATTAAAGCGTTATTGTTGTCTCAAGAAAATAACTACTCTGAAGCTTTAAAGTCTCTCTCACATCAGGATGAGCCAGCGTATATTCGTAAGGTTCGTAATTTTATTATTGAACATGCGCACGAAGAAATCTGTGCAGAAGATTTACAACGTCTGGCTGGGGTTTCAAAATCAAAATTGTATGACGAATTTCAACAGTACTACGGCACCAGTCCAATGTCGTATTTAAAAAAATATCGCCTCCAACAGATTTACAAAATCTTGAGCACCACAGGAGCAGATAGAAAGGTTTCTATTTCAAAGCTTGCGTATGACTGGGGCTTTAATCATTTAAGTCGTTTTTCTCAAGAATATCGTGAAGAGTTCGGAGAAAATCCAAGTGAAACTAAAGGCAAAATTTTCTAATATTTAATTTTTCCAAATAAAAAAACTGATTTAGGTGACTAAATCAGTTTTTTTATTTATTGATTAATATTTATAGACTTTCTTCAAGCTTTAACACTTGTTTGTTTTTAGATTTCTCATAAATCACTTTCAGGCTAAGTGCAATAAATGAGATGAAGGTTGGCAGTGCGAGAATAAAGAAAATACCGCTTAAGCTTAGGTTGAAAGCAAAAATAAGAGAGCCAAAGAAAGCACCTAAAATTGCACCGATACGACCAATACCATGCATCCATGAAACACCAACCGCGCGGCACACTGCTGGATAGAACATAGCTGCAAGTGGCAGTAATGAAGACTGAGCGCCAGCGAGTAATGCACCAATTAAGAAGATAGTAAGACCTAACAAGAAAATATTTGAGCTCACTAGACCTGCAACAATGAATAGTCCAAAAGCGATGAGATATGAATATTTAATCACTGTAGTTGGGTTTAGTTTATCCATGTACCATCCCATAATGGTTGCGCCAATCACACCACCAAAAGGGAAAATTGCGGCAATTAAACTAAACTGTTGAGTACTAAAACCTGCTGTTTTTAGAATTGTTGGCATCCAGCTTGTTAAAAGATAAAACACCAATAGACTGGTAAAGCAGCAGAGCCAAAGCATGCTTGAGCCCCAAAGGTATTTACCTAGAACCACTTTAACCGGATTTTCATCTGAAGCATTTTCTGCTTGAGTTAAAACAAGTTTTACTGGTTCTTGGAACGAGTGGCCTTGAATATTTTCTAGAATACGCTGAGCTTTGTCTTGTTGATGACGTGTAATTAAGTATTGCGTTGATTCAGGTAATTTAAGTAATAAAGCAACCACTAAAATTAGGGGAATACTTCCGCCAATAATAATCACTTTTGCCCAGCCATAACTTTCTAATAGATAAGCTGATAGCACACCGCCACAAGAAATACCCAACATAAAACCACAGCCAGCAAGACCTGTTAAGAATGCTTTACGTTTTACAGGCATATATTCAGAGACAATCGTACTGATGTTTGGCATGGCTGCGCCTAAACCAACACCTGTAATAAAACGATAAATCATTAAATCTTGGGTTGAGTCGGCAAAGCCACACAAAATTGTAAATATTGAAAATAAAAGGCTTGTAAAAACAATGACGCCTTTACGTCCAAACTTATCGGACAGAGGCCCCGAAATGATTGCACCGATCGACATACCGACTAAAGCAGCACTTAAAACCGGAGCAAGTTGCGGCTTGGTAATTCCCCAATCATCTAATAATGCAGGAGCAATAAAACCAATAATCCCTGTATCTAGACCATCGCAGAAGAAGACAAAAAAGCCTAGGATAAAAACCATCCACTGTAGCGTAGACAGTTTCTCACGGTTGATAATCGTGTTTGCATCTATCGTTTTCATATGTATTCCTTATTCATTAAAATTTTTTGCTGTAATTGACGAAGAAACGGTTTTCAGAGAAATCGTTTCCATGCTTAACGTCGTAATTGATGAAGATGTACTGAAGAGCCAGACCTTTGAGAAAAGGCTGTTGAAGGGCATAATTGACAATAACGTTTGCTTCACTTTCTTTATTTTTTAAGCCATCTGCTGTTTTGAAGTGATCGCCATATACATATTTGAAAGTCGTATTTAAACCAGGCACATAATCTTTAAAGTCATAGCCATAGATGAAGTGATAAGACTTTTCATCTTGTTTGAAGAAACCAGTGGTGTTCCAGTTAATGAAATAAGTTTCAGGCAAGAAACCATCTGGTAACGGGTAAGCAGACTCACCAATAATTTGCTGATAACCCAAACCAAAGCTATGATTTTTTACTTTAAGCGTTTCTAGCAATCCTATATTTTGTGCGTCGATGTCAAAAAGATTTCCATTATCTTTAGCATTGAAATATTTGAATTTTGAATTAACCGAAAAATTAGAATTTTTCCATAGTTGGTCAACGCCGACATAATGTTTGTTATATAAATCCTCCATATTCCCAAAGTAATATTCACCCTTCAACGTAGGCGTAAATTGATAGCGAAGATCTATGTAGTTAAGTCCATCGGAATAGGCAGTCACACCTTTTGAAGTAAAAGAAAATCGATGGAAATCTTCTTCATTTCGTGGTGATACTTTTTCAATACGGCCGATTTCAGCAAAAAGCTTATCGTTTAGCTGGCTCTTAAGATTAGTTCCCCAATAAGACGTCAGGAGTTGTCGACTTGCATCTACAGTGGTTACGGGTAAATCCAGCCATAATTCACCAATGCTTAGTAGCGTCTTGTTATAGCCTAACTTTAAGGTCGCACCATATTTTAGATAATCAGGTGCTTGAGACTGCGTCGCTTTATCAAAAGGTAATACCGTATCTGCAACATGTTTATCTTGGCTTAAACGAACCGCATATTGTGCTGAAGCATTTGCGCCAATTTGAATCGGGGTTCCTCCAATTTCTAACGGTGTATCATGCATATTTGAGTTGTAAAATAGAGAAGCTGATTGTGACCAACTACCGGTGTCTTTTACATCTGGATTGTCATAATTTCTGTCTATATATGCATTTTTTGATGTAAATTTCCATTCTTCATCCGCTGAATAAGCCTGAGTAGAGAATGCACTACAACATAAAATATTGATGAGCATTAACGTTTTTTGTTGTCCATAAATTGGCCATGGTCGATGCATAAATAAACGCCTTAATTTAGAAAATGACTGGGCTTTTTTTATGTAATCAAACTAATTACATGACTTGATTGAACTATTTTTAGCCAATCGTCACTATCCAATAAGTCCTAATCTTCATCCAGTTTTTCCAAATTAGATAAAAAGTATTAATTTAATTTTTTAGTTTAAACTTTTGAAATATAAGTTTTTCTTGTTTTTTAAGTTTTTATCCAGTTTGATGGATTTTGATAATTGCGCAGAGATTGGATAGTGCTTGCAGCTTTTGGACAGCCTAAAAAAATATTCGGATAGAAGATAAAGCCATAACAATGTCAGGAGTTGACACTATGGCTGGTCAAACCGTTCAAATTAAAACAGTATCTGGAAAACAGTTCAGTGCGTATCTAGCAACACCAGAAACAGGAAAAGGACCTGGAGTGGTGCTTTGTCAGGAAATCTTTGGGGTAAATGCAGCCATGCGAGAAAAAGCAGAATTTCTTGCAGAAGAAGGCTATACCGTTTTAGTTCCTGATTTATTCTGGCGTGTAGCACCTAATATCGAACTGGGTTACACACCAGAAGATTTTCAAAAGGCTTTCGAGCTTTATCAGCAATATGATGAAAACCTCGGTATTGAAGATATTCAGGACAGCCTATCTTTTTTAAAGACTCGACCAGAATGCGACACCTCTACAGGCCTCAGCGTAGTGGGCTATTGTTTAGGTGGAAAGCTTGCGTATCTAGCAGGCTGTCGACTTTCGGAAGTGGCATGTGCTGTAGGTTATTACGGTGTAGGCATTGAAAAAGCGTTAGATGAGTTAGCCAACGTAAAAGGACGTTTGGTTTTACATATTGCAGAACTGGACCAATTTACACCGCCAGATGCGAGACAAACGATTGTTGATGCAGCCAACCAATATTCAAATGTACAAGCTTATGTTTATAAAGGTGTTGATCATGCCTTTGCACGCCCCAAGAGCAATCATTATCACAAACCTTCAGCACGCTTTGCCCACGAACGTACAGTAACCGCTCTACATGATACGATTGGACCGAAATATGACTTAGTTGCCTTATGGGAAGAGCATATTCGTCATGAGTTCGATACGCGTGACGTCACAGCAACCATGGCAACAATGGTTACTGAACCTTATGTCAACCATATTCCAACCTTAACTGGTGGTGTAGGCCAAAGCCAGCTTGCCCGTTTTTATCAATATCACTTTGTTCATCAAAACCCGAAAGATATGAAGATCACTTCGATCTCTCGTACGGTTGGCTCAACGCAAGTGGTAGACGAATTCATTATGAGCTTTACCCACGATGCAGAAATTGACTGGTTATTACCGGGTGTAAAACCGACTGGTAAATATGTAGAAATTCCAATGTTGGGTGTAATTCAGTTTAGAGGTTCAAAGTTATGCCATGAGCATATTTACTGGGACCAAGCGTCGGTGCTCGTTCAAATTGGTTTATTAGACCCAACAGGCTTGCCAGTTGCAGGTGTCGAGACAGCACGAAAACTTCTTGATGAAGATCTTCCTTCAAATATGTTGATGCCATCTTGGTCAAGTAGTGAAGGCAAGCCAGTCAATTAAGGAGTATTGCAATGAATATAGATTTAAAAGGAAAAGTCGCTGTGGTGAGCGGCGGCGCAACACTTATTGGTAAAGCTGTTGTACAAGCTTTGGTCAGTGCAGGTGCTCATGTCGCTATTTTAGATATTGATGCCAAAGGCAAAGCGATTGCAGAAAGCTTTAACCATGACGTGATGTTTATTCAAACCGATTTAACCAGCGATGCGGCTATTCAACAAGCTGTGGCAGATATTCACCAACATTTAGGTGAAGTGAGTTACTTGGTCAATCTGGCATGTACATATTTAGATGAAGGTTTCAAATCTTCACGTCAAGACTGGTTACAAGCACTCGATATTAATTTGGTCTCTACAGTTGAGCTGAGCCGTGCTTTATACCATGACCTAAAAAAGCAGCAAGGTTCAATCGTTAATTTTACTTCAATCTCGGCCAAAGTGGCACAAACAGGGCGCTGGTTATATCCGGTTTCTAAAGCCGCGATACGTCAACTCACACAAAGCATGGCAATGGATTTTGCTGGCGATGGTATTCGCGTCAACTCCGTTTCACCGGGTTGGACATGGTCTCGAGTCATTGCAGAAGTCAGTGGCAATAACCGTGAAAAGGCCGATAGCGTGGCAGCCGATTATCACTTGCTAGGCCGATTGGGTCATCCCGAAGAAGTCGCCAATGTTGTTTTGTTTTTATTGTCACCCGCTGCAAGTTTTGTCACCGGAGCAGATTATGCGGTCGATGGCGGATATTCAGTGATGGGCCCTGAAGGATCACAGCCCGCTATTCCACGTTTAGCCGAATAGCACAGCGTTTTAAAAGCACATTTAGAAAATTATGGAGAAGATTATGCGCCGTATTGCAATTGTTGGAGCAGGACAGTCTGGTTTACAGCTTGGTTTAGGTTTATTAGATACAGGCTATGACGTGACCATGATCACCAACCGAACTGCCGATGAAATCCGTCAAGGTAAAGTCATGTCAAGCCAGTGTATGTTTCATACCGCTTTACAAACTGAACGTGACTTGGGACTAAATTTTTGGGAAGAACAATGTCCAGCGGTAGAAGGCATTGGGCTAGCTTTAGTTAATCCTGAAAATGGTGGTAAAGCATTTGAATGGAGTGCTCGGCTTGAGCGTTACGCTCAATCGGTCGATCAACGCGTCAAAATGCCATATTGGATGGAAGAGTTTGAACGCCGTGGCGGTCAATTGGTAATTCAGGATGTGGGAATAGACGAGTTAGAACAACTCGCAAACGACTACGAACTTGTATTACTCGCTGCTGGTAAAGGTGAAGTCGTTAAACAATTTGAGCGTGATGATGCACGTAGTGTTTTTGATAAACCTCAACGTGCTTTGGCATTGACCTATGTCAAAAATATGAAGCCAATTTCTCCATACTCTCGTGTGACTTTTAACATTATTCCCGAAGTTGGCGAGTACTTTTCATTTCCGGCACTCACCGTGAATGGACCTTGCGACATTATGGTGTTTGAAGGTATTTCAAACGGTCCAATGGACTGCTGGCAAGATGTCAAAACACCTGAACAGCACCTGCAATGCAGTTTGGACTTACTCAAGAAATTTGTGCCTTGGGAATATGAACGTTGCGCAAATGTTGAGTTGACCGATGCTGGCGGTTATTTGGCAGGACGTTTCCCACCGACCGTACGCAAACCAATTTTGACATTACCCTCTGGCAAGCAAATTTTTGGTATGGCAGATGCTTTAGTGGTGAATGACCCAATTACTGGTCAAGGCTCAAACAATGCTGCCAAATGTAGCAAGATCTATTTCGATGCCATTTTAGCCAATGATAATCAAAGCTTTAGCGAACAATGGATGGTTCAAACTTTTGAACGTTATTGGGCTTATGCAGAAAAAGTAGTGGCTTGGACCAATAGCTTGCTCGTACCGCCACAACCGCATGTCGTTGATCTATTAGCAGCTGCAAGCCAAAACCAGAGCATTGCTTCCATTATGGCCAATAACTTTGATGACCCGCGCTCTTTTGCCCCTTGGTGGTTTGATGCAGATCAGGCTCAAGCATTCTTAGCTTCAAAAACCATAGCAAAAGTGGCTTAAGGGCAAACAGCAAAGGGAGATTTAAAAATGGACGCAATTGAAACTTTAGCTTTACAAGCGATTAATGCTGAAAATCCAAGAGAAATCCGTAACTTACTTGGACAATTTGCAACTGGCGTTACCGTGATTACAACTCGTGGTAAAGATGGTCGGAAGATAGGCATGACAGCCAACTCATTTTCGTCACTGTCTTTAGATCCGCCATTAATTTTGTGGAGTCTTTCAAAAACAGCGCCAAGTTTGTCTGATTTTGTAGAAGCTGAATATTTTGCCATTCATATGTTGGCACAAGAGCATCATCAGCTTTCGGGACATTTTGCTCGAGGTGCTGAAGATAAATTTGCAGGTATTGCCCATCAACAATGCAATGCAGGCGTTCCAATTTTGTCCGATGCACTCGCAACCTTGGTTTGCCGCAATATCAATCAGTATGAAGGCGGAGATCACCTGATTTTTATTGGTCAAATTGAACAGTATCAACAACGTCAAGGCGAACCTTTGGTATTCCACGCAGGAAAGTATCGGATTGCCGCAGAGCATCCAGAATTAGCACATTAATTCACCATAATCACGATCAATCCGGTCGTGATTTTTTTATAGGAAATAAGAAGATGAAAAGCACATTAATTAAACATGGCTTTTTAGCAGGGACATTGTTGGGTTTGCCATTGGTTTCTCATGCCTATGATTTACCGACCGTAAATTTAGGTATGACCAGCTTTCTCGATGGCGGCTTACCCGCAGGGCCCGGCTGGTATGCTCAAACTTACTTTCAAAATTACGATAGCAATAAACTGGTCGATTCCAATGGACAAAAACTCGGTTTACCTAAAACTGATTTAAATTATCAAGTACTGGTTGAACAGATTAGTTATTTATCGAATGTCCGAGTAAAAGATAAAGCCAGCCTAGGTATGAATTTTTTAATTCCTTTTGTCAGCAAAATGGACATGGATGATGGCTTAAATAATGCTGCCATTAAAGCCCAAAGTGGCTTTGGGGACATTATGATTGGACCTTTTATTCAGTTCGATCCAGTCATGGGTTCACAAGGACCGAAGTTTTTACATCGTTTTGAGTTTCAGGTGAATTTACCTACTGGTGAATATGACCAGCAAAAAGATATTAACCCAAGTAATAACGCTGTTTCATTTGATCCTTATTGGGCTGCAACGTATTGGTTTAATCCAAAGTGGACAGCTTCAACGCGTATCCATTACCTCTATAACTTTAAAAATGATGACCCAAGCTATGCTTTTGCTGGAGCTAATGATATGCAGGCAGGGCAAGCAATTCATGCAAACTTCGCAACAGACTATGCCATTACTGAACAGTTCCGCTTGGGACTAAATGGTTACTGGTTAAAACAAGTCACTGATACCGAAGTCGATGGTGAAAAAGTCAAAGGTCGACGTGAACAAGTTTGGGCAATTGGTCCTGGTGCGATGTACAGTTTTTCTAAAAATGATCACTTGGTTGCAAATGCATATTTTGAGCAAGATGCTGAAAACAGACCAGAAGGAACACGCTTACAAGTTCGTTATGTTCATCATTTCTAAGTCATAAAAAAAGCCTTTTATATCAACAAATATAAAAGGCTTTTCTCTATTTGTTTTAAGAAAAAATTGAAGTAATTAAGCCTGAGCCTTCATTTTGACCAGAGCGGCGGGTAGAAGAAGGTAATTCGCCATAACGGCGTTTATACTCTTGAGAAAAACGGCCTAAATGAGTAAATCCCCATTTAAATGCAACGTCAGTGACCGATAGGTTTTCATTGTGCATCAGCTCTAAATGAGCTTGTTCAAAGCGTAATTCTTTTAAATAAGACATTGGGGTAGTACCCAAATAGTTTTTAAAACCAGTAAATAGGGTTCTTACGCTCACACCTGCATGCTCGGCCAGAATTTCGACGTTAAGCGGCTCATGTAAATGTTCTTTAATATAGGCTTCTGTACGCTTCACAAAATAAGGAGAGACTGTTTTTTCTTTATACTGATCTATTTTATGTAATGCATTATTGGGTTGGCCATAAATGAGCGCATTAAATAGATTTGACTCAAACTGTTTAAAGGCTAAAGGATGATGGAGTGGATGTTGTTCACAGCCCAAAGCATCCATCAATGTTCTAACGAGCTGTAAAAAGTAGGCTCCACTTTGTGTAGCAAAGTCTAATTTTGGGTCAAAAACAAGTAAGTTATTTTCTGAATCAGCAATATGTTGACGGCAATGGTAAGTAAAATCATCCTTTGAAACTTTTAAAATGAGCTGTGGTGAGTTCGCGTGCCAGCGCATACGTAAAGATTGCTGAGGTGAAATAAGAGAAGCAACTTGAGAATAAGAAATAAACTTTTGCGAACCAAACTCAATTTCTGCGTAGCCTTGAGTTGGAATTTGAATTAAGTAAAAGTTATCAAGGTGATCTGGTTCAATAATGACATCCGCACCATATTCCAAGCGACTAATAGACAGTGCGCCTGTTTTAACATGGTGCATGGTTGCACTGAAATCTCGCTTCTGCTGAGAGATTTTAAGATCATGCGGTTTAAAAATTTGGCCTACATTTCGGCAAGTTTCGCTTAAATCGTGGTGATCAAACACCAGATTATGATTGGTAAAGATAGACTCATTTTGAAAATGACGCCCACTGAGTTCTGGGGAGTTGGCTTGGTTCATATTTATCCCTTTTGGCTCACTCCTGTATTTACTTGTATTGCAAGAGCTTTAAAACTTCGCTGCACAGCAAGTAAATACGGCACTTAAAAAATTAAGTTACTCGCAAATTACAATGAGATATAAGCAAAATACAGACCAATTTAACCGCTAGTTAATGTGATTTTCTCAAATTTTTACATCGGATTTTGTCCATCAATTTAGTAAATTCGAGAAATAGAATAGGGGGATATAAAAGGTGCTATAAGTTAATCTCATCATGATCTTATTCCTTAAGATCTATCAAAATTTATAGCAAATCCGAGTGAGCTGGTCAATTTATTTTGTCGGAATTTATTGTTTTATATTATTGATATATAGAAACTTTTAATTTAAATGCAAAAATTCAATATACCCCCTACAGAGTATATTGAATCATTTCAGGTTTTAGTGGTTTTTAAATTATTTATACTTCAACGTGATGTATTACTCTGTAAAAACTTCTCGCTGTAAATACGATAGTTTTGCAAAGATTGTTCATCTAACCAATTTTTAACAGCTTCAATCATTGGCGGTGGACCACATAAATACATATCAAAAGCCTGCTCGGCCAATTGATCTTTATTTAAGTGCTCATGAATATAGCCAGCTTTACCTTGCCAAGCTTCGGTTGCTTTAGTCACAATCGGGTGATAACTAAAGTTTGGTAGCTGCTCCGCGTAGGCATGGAGACGCTGTTGTTCGCATAAATCGGTTTCATTATTTACGCCATAGTACAACTGAACAGCAGGTGAGTTAGGTTGCTCAATCAAGTTATCAAGCATTCCCAAGAAAGCTGATAAGCCTGTTCCACCTGCCACAAAAACCAGTGGTCGCTGTACTTCACGTAAATAGAAACTACCAAGTGGTGCTTCAATGAGTAGGGTTTGCCCAACCTGACAACGATCACGCAAGTAATTACTCATCACACCGTCTGGCAAGAGACGGATTAAGAATTGCAATTGATTGGTCGCATTTGGTCTATTTGCAAAAGAATAAGAACGCCAGTCTTCAGTATCTGGAATTTGCAAACGAGCATATTGACCCGGCAAAAACTGAAGTTGTTCAGCATGACTGCTCGCATCAAGATGCAAAATTGCTGTTGTTTCAGAAACCAACTCAACAGCGGTCACTTTGGTTTCAATTTTTAAAGTATCACCAGCATTACAGATCGCAGAATCATGATCGAAATAAAAAGCTGCATCGGATTTCACACGCGTCTGGCAAGCTAACATTTTACGCTCAGCCAAATCACGCTCACTTAATGCATCTTCATCAACATATTCTTGTTCATAAATACCAGTTTCACACTGACCCTGACAGGTACCACAAACACCTTCACGGCAGTCTAACGGTAGGTTAATTCCCTGGCGAACTGCTGCATCAAGCAACAATTCGTCGTTATTTACCGAAATGAAAAAGGTTTTGCCATCGGCAAAGTTAAGTGCAACTGAATGTCCCATTTTCATTCCCCTTAAACGTGATAGAAGTCTAAAACGGAATCAATTTTGTCATTGAGCAAAATGCTGTGCTGACGACGAATACGGAAACCATCTGCTGTTTGGCGTAAAAGATAAGTAGCGTGTCCGTAAAAACAACCTTCTAAGCCTTGACGGTTATACAGCGTTTGCCATGCAACTTTTGCTTCAATTAATCCATCATCCAATGTTTTAACTCGAATGTTATTCATGCTGTGCAAAGTACGTGGTAACGGAGTTGCAGACGCAGCTTTTCCGGTACGAATACGGAATACACGGTCTTCGAGTCCAGTACGGTCCGCATAATAAATATAAGACAAGCCCTGATTTGGATCTTGAACATAGTTATGGTCATCAATCCACTGTGGAATATGATATTCACTATCTTCATCGTAAAGCTCTAGATAGGCATCCCAGTCATAAGCGTCACAAAGTTCTGCTTTTTTGTACAAAAACTGAGATACAGCAAAATTTAGTTCTTGTGACATGGTTACACCTCATCCATTACGGCATTGTTTTCAAAAGTAATATCCTGCATTTTTAATGCTTTCTTGTTTAATCCGTCGAGCATTAGACGTTGCCAATGTCCATGCTGGTTTACATACAGTCCTTCGTGGGTAAACTCACGGCCAGTAATGACGGGTTGAATGCCTAAATCTTGTGAGTTTTTAGTCGCACCATATTCCCAAGACTGACAACCGCGCGAAATATCACTCCAACGTTCAAGACGTGCTTGGAAACCTTTTTGCTGTTCACGGAATTCGACTAAATCGTCTGGTGTACCAAGGCCTGATACGTTAAAGAAATCTTCGAACTGGCGAATACGGTTACGGCGCGCTTCAGCAGATTCACCTTTAACGCCAATACACTGACTAATGACTTCGGTTTTATTCCATGCCACAGGGCGAACAATACGAAGCTGAGAACTAATTTGGTCCATAAAAAATAGGCTAGGGTACAAGTTCAAGTTTCTTAAACGGTGCATTGCCCATTCAGCATATTTGTCACCATATTTTTCGACCATATATGGCATAACTGTACTGTAACCCGGACGAACAGTTGGGTTCGGCATGTCACTAAACAATACGCTATGACCATTTTTGAAGCTGAACCAGCCATCGTCAGTTTCTGAATCACCAGCACCTAACTTGCTATAGTCAAGTGTGTCGAGTTCTTCACCTTTTGATGCATTGACTTGTTGACGGTGTTGGACTGTAGAGACATAGTTATAGTGAACAGTACTGACATGGTAGCCATCTAAGCCATTTTCATTTTGTAGCTTCCAGTTACCTGCAAAGGTATAAGATGACTTACCTTGTAATACTTCGAGTTCGCCTGTTGGAGACTGGTTAACCATTAAATCAAGAAACAGTTTTGCATCGCCCAAAAAGTCTTCTAGAGAATCTGTTGCTTGAGTATCAAGGCTTACAAATACGAAGCCACGGTAGCTGGCAATACGGCCTTGTTTTAAGCCTCGGCTTGATTTATCAAAATCTTCACAATATTCACCAGGTGCTTTGACTTTCACCAAACGGCCATCTGACTTATAGCACCATGCGTGGAATGGGCAAGTAAATGTAGATTGGTTGCCTTTAGCAACACGTGTTAATGTTGCGCCGCGGTGCTCACAAGCATTGACCATTGCGTGTAATTCGCCTTTACCATCACGGCTCACAATAATCGGTTGACGACCAATTTGAACGGTTAGGAAATCATGATTGTTTGGAATCTCACTTTCGTGACATGCATAAATCCAAACCTTTTCAAAAATAAGTTCCATTTCCAAGTCAAATAGTTCAGGCTCAGTAAACATATTACGTGCAATACGAAACACGCCATCGTTAGGACGGAAGTCTATACATCCATCTACAAAATCATTCCATTGTTTTAAATTAGATGAGGTCATTTGCTCAATCCTATTCATTCAGCTTTTAACTGATTGAACCGCGATTAGGCTTTGGCCTCTATCCGTTTTTTCCAGATCTTTATCCACTTTGTGCAGTTTTGATTTTTTAATAAGACTCTTTTTAAGAGCTAATCGAGATTTAAATTTGTATATGTCTTAGCTTGTTAAACTTCCCTATAATGTTAACGAGCATAAAATAAACTTTTGTGAACTAAGTCTATGAAAGAACAAAACTTAAAATTACAGATTAGAATTCTTTTAGAGCAGAACATTGCATTTGGACCGGGTAAGGCAGACTTACTTGAAGCAATTGAGAAAACTGGTTCGATCTCACAAGCTGCAAAATCTATGAATATGAGTTACCGCCGTGCATGGCAGCTGGTAGACACCATGAACCAGTGCTTTGAAACAGCTTTAGTTGAAACTCAAACAGGCGGAACACATGGAGGTGGGGCAGCTGTTACAGCTATAGGCCAAAAAGTCTTAGAGCATTACCGACAAATGGAAATCAATGCTCGACAAGCCTTAGAACAGGACTATCAAATCATGAGTAGCTATTTAAAGAAATAAGATGAGAAATACTTTATAAATTAAAGAATTTAAGCGCGAATCAGTTTTATCTACCAATAGTTTTCGGTTGCTCAGAAAAAATATCCATCTTTATAAATAATTTCTACTTTTCATCGTCTATGGTTATCGCTATATTCTTGGGTATATATCGCTGCAAAAAACGACAAAAAGGTAAACATAATGGTAAGTGATACGAAGATAAAAAATTTGGCTTTAGCCTGTTCAGTGCTCAGTATAGGATTGGTCTTTAATGTTCCCGCTAAGGCTGAATCGGTTACCGTTTATGCAGCAGCGAGCTTAACGAATGCGATTAACGATTTAGAAAAAATTTACGAAAAACAAAATAAAGTAGAAGTTAAAACTTCGTATGCAGGATCATCGACATTAGCGAAACAAATTGAAGCGGGGGCACCAGCTGATGTATTTATCTCTGCTGATACCCAGTGGATGGATTATCTGCAAAATAAAAAATTAGTTGCAGCAAATGACCGTATAAATTTATTAGGCAACCGTTTGGTTCTAATTACCCCTAAAGGGAAGTCACTAAATATAAAACTAGATAAAACAACTGATCCCAATAAAGTATTTACAGGCAAGATTTGTACAGGGGATACCAAAAGTGTGCCTGTAGGCAAATATGCCAAACAAGCTTTTACTAACCTAGGTTGGTGGAGCCGTATTGAGCCAAAGTTAGTTGAAACAGAAGATGTTCGAGCTGCATTAAATTTTGTTGCGCTTGGTGAATGTCAGGTTGGGATTGTCTATGCAACCGATGCAGCGATTAGTAAAGATGTAACAGTAGTTGGGGTATTTCCAGAAAATACGCATTCACCAATTATTTATCCTCTAGGGATAGTTAAAAAGAATCCGAGCTCAACAAGGTTCTATCAATTTTTACAAAGCAATCAAGCCAAAGCTGTCTTTAAAAAGTATGGTTTTAGCGTGTTGGCTCCAGCAAAACCATGATGTTTTCTTTAACCCCAGAAGAACTCAGCGTGCTGCAACTTTCTTGTAAGGTTGCAGCAAGTTGTCTTGTCGTCAGTATTATTCCTGCAATTTGCGTGGGATGGTTTTTGGCGCGTAAAGAGTTCTGGGGTAAGTCATTCATTGAAACTTTAGTGTTTTTACCTTTGGTACTACCGCCAGTGGTTCCTGGTTATTTGCTTTTACAAGTTTTTGGGAGCCGCGGCATTATTGGACAATATTTGGCACCGCTTGGAATTGATTTTGCATTTAACTGGAAAGGTGCAGTTCTTGCATCAGCAGTGATGGGTTTCCCGCTATTGGTTCAATCTATTCGATTAGCAATTGAACTGGTTGATCAGCGGTTAGAAATGGCAGCAAAGACATTAGGTGCCTCATCTTTAGGGGCATTTTTTCATGTCACTTTGCCTCTTGCCAGCAGTGGCATTTTAATTGGTGCTATTTTATGTTTTTGCCGTAGTTTAGGTGAGTTTGGTGCGACCATTACCTTTGTGGGTAATATTTCAAATGAAACACGTACTTTACCTTTAGCCATGTATAGTCTAATGCAACAACCCGACACAGAAGCTGCTATTCAACGGCTAATAGTTCTATCGCTAAGCGTAGCTTTTTTAGCGCTATGGTTTGCACAGTGGTTTCATCGGTATCAAAAAAAGCGTTTAGGGCGGTAAGGTTATGTTGATTGATTGCCGTTTTCAGCTACACATGGGTCAATTTCAAATTGAACCTAGTTTCCAGTCAGATGCTGCTGTTATTGGATTATTTGGTGCCTCTGGGTCAGGTAAAACATCGATTTTACATGCCATTGCAGGGTTGAACACACCGCATAGTGGACTCATTAAGATACAGGATCAAACATGGTTTGATTCAGATCAAAACATTAACTTGAGTACCCAAAAGCGGCATATTGGATTGGTTTTTCAAGATGCTCAGCTTTTTCCTCATAAAACTGTAAAGCAAAACTTATTATTTGGTCTTAAGCATCTTTCCCAACAAGAACGTCACTTTGAGGCAGATTATATTATTGAGTTATTAAAGTTAGGGCACTTATTACAACGTATGCCCATCAAACTCTCAGGAGGGGAAAAACAGCGCGTAGCACTGGGTCGAGCATTATTATATTCACCTAAGCTGTTACTCCTTGATGAGCCGTTATCAGCACTAGATGCGAATCATAAAGCTGAAATTATTCCTTTTTTTCAGAAGGTAAAAGAGGAAATAAAAATTCCGATGATTTATGTGAGTCATGATATTCAAGAAATTAAACAACTGACCGAAACAATGTGGGTTTTATAATTTTTCATATTTCACACATTATTTCAGTCTAGTCGATTTATGGTTGTTAGCTAGACCATAAACTACCCGTTGGAGCAGATTTTCGGCGATCTTGGGCTTGTTGATAAAAACGCCAGAAAGCGAAAGCAAAAATTATAGCTAAGAAATCAACCACTAAGATTTCTCCGCCATGTACCCATAAGCCACTTTGAGGAATGAAGTAGGCTAAAAGGGATGTAAGCGGAATCGCAAATAATACTAAAACTAGAGTTAACAGCAATTGTGGTAAAGCTTTTGCATAGCCAATCACAAAGGTGTAAATCATAGTTAGTAGGAAAATCGCATAATAACCATACATAAAGAGGTGATTCATGCTTTCAATATTGAGTGTAGCGAAAAGCCAACGACTGGCCAACATTGTACCTACGACAGCTAAAACACACCCTAAACATGCACCTATCGTTAAGTTCGCAAGGAACACTACATCTTTACGTTGAACAGGAACAGGATCTTCAGCACGCTTTTGCTTACGTGCACGAGTTTCAACCCAAAGGATGTTACCTGTATAAAATAAGAAAGCACCACCAACACCTAACACAAAATAAATCCAACGTACGCCCGTACCACCAAAACTTCCAAAATGTAGACTAAACATGGCGTTGATTAACTTATTCCCAGCATCAGTTTGTGTGTTAATGCCTTTATGATTAAAGTGCTCAACTGCATATGGATTCATACGCATAAAGTCTTGATTCGCACCGCGCAACATCTGATCTGAACTATACAGGGCAATACGTGCATTGGCTTTTTCAGGTTTGTCTAGGCCACTTAACTGGATATAGTCAACTGAATATTCAGGTGCTACTTTTTTAGCTTGAGCTAATATTTGCTGCACATCAATCTGTGTTTCTTTAGGTTGAATAAGCGCAGGGGGAGAACGCTGAAAAACAGGCTGGCCTTTGAGTGCAAGTTGTCCAATCGCATCATAAAAAAAGTCATGAAAAGCAAAGACAATAACGCTAATACTAATAATGATGTGGAACGGTAAACTGGTAATTCCAATCACGTTATGTGCATCTAGCCAAAAACGCTTTTTATTTTTACCAGGGCGAATAACAAAATAATCCTTTACCAAGGTTGGTAAAAGAATAATGACGCCTGAAAGCAGAGCAAGAAAATATAATATCGAAACTACCCCCATGACATAAAGACCTAATCCGTGATGGCCTGCCATGCCCGGTATGCCTGCTGTTTCATGCAACTGTTCGATTAGCCAGCCAGCTTTAGATAGGTTTTCTTGGGCAACAATTAACTCGCCCTTGTTACCTAAGCTTGCCATCCACGTAGACTGAGCAGCATTAAAGCCATCTCCACGTTCATGTTCACTCCAAGTAATGGGTGCATAGTGAAATTCATTGGATGATAAATTTAGTGTGAAGTTTTTTTGCGCAGCAGGATAGGCAGCCTGAACTTTTTGAATGAGTTCATTATATTGGTTGGGTGAGACTTTCGGTAAAACTTGCTGTGTTGGCGTAGCCCACTTACTAATATGGTGCTGAAACATGCTGAGCCCACCAGCAAAAAAACAGATAAAAAGCAAAATTCCTGCACATACACCCACCCAAGTATGCATGCTTTTTGCTAATTTCATGATGTCTGAACGTACTTTCATGTTTAACCCCGTAAGACAAAAATACAGCTATACGCTAGGGCATTAGCAATGAATAAATAGATAAGCGCTTTTCGTCCAGTCGTGAAAAAATAACTGCCAAACATAATAGGCATCCAAAACCAAGGAACACTCCACATACCCACTTGCACCAATAAATCCATGGCGACATAAGGTTGGCCGAATAAAACAATTAAATTACCAATCGCGATAGAAAGACTTAGACCAAAAACACCACCAGCAAAAGTTTTACTCCACCAGTCTGGCTGGATCGGAGACTGAATTTTAGCTTTCATGAAATCAGTTTCCGTTTAAAAAGCGCCATAAAAGGGAGGAAAGACCACGCAAAAATGATGAGCATGAACCAGCAAAAAGCGGCAACCACTTTCGGTAAGCTTGCAAAGAGCGTAATAAATCCAATGCCTAATAGCACTAGACCCAAATACTTAAAGAAAGTAGGAAGATGTTGAGACAACAGATTTTGGTTGCTATGACTACAATAGATACTGACCGCTCCCAACAGGGTCAAAAAAAGTCCTATAAGTTTCATAATCGATGTTTATAAGTAAATTAAAGTCAAAATTTACCCAACAGTATAAGTAAATAATAATTATTATCAAATGATAAATATAATTATTTATGGAATTGCAGTAAGTAAGTTAAGATAGGAGATAACTCATTAAAAATATTTATTTTGAAGTCGAATACAGTGAGCAATTATCTATACATTCCTGAACAACTCAGCAAATCAATTTATGAAATTTCGAGTCCTATTTTTTTTACATCAGAGCTATTTTGTTATGGGCTAGATTTATCGCAAACAATGCATTTGCATATAGACCAACAATTAGAGCATCCACTAAAAATTGCTCAAGCGCGTGTCGAACGTAAAAATGAGTACTTATGCGGCAGGGTCTTAGCTCAGGCTGTTTTAAATCATCATTTCGGTATAGATCAGCCAATAACTTCTATGCATGAACATTTACCCATCTGGCCATCTCATGTTTTGGGGAGCATTAGTCATTCACAAAATAAGTTAATTGTTGGGCTATCTAATAGCGCGCTTTATTTGGGAATTGATATCGAGCATTGGGTGACCTCAGAATTTGCTCAAGAGAGTGCACATCTTATTTTAACGCCATCTGAGTTTGATTTATGGAAAGGTAAAGCAGCTGAGTTTTTTGATTTTGCTCACTACGTGAGCTTAATTTTTTCTATAAAAGAAAGTCTATATAAAGCGATTTATCCCACTGCAAAGCAATATATCGATTTCTTAGAAGCATCTATCGTTGATATTAATTTAAAAAATCAAACATTAACGCTAACTTTTTTGCCAGAAATTCAGCAGCGCTATCAACTCTTAGAACAATATCAAGGTGGCTGGGCTGTAGAACAAGACTATATTATGACTTGGGTTTTTCAGGCACGAAATTTTGCTTAAAGCAAAAGAAGGCAACGAATTGCCTTCTTTTATTTAGGGTTTAATTTTCTTGTAATTTAGGATCTTGGAATCCTGTTTTACGCATATCTTGAGAGTTGAATAAGAACATAAATCCTACGGCAAAGCTTAATATGCCAAAGAAGAGGATACTTCCTGATATTGGTAAAAACCGAGTTAATAGACCTAAAGTTGTAGTGGCAATCGAATCACCTAACGCATCTTGTGCGAGCCAAATTGCGTTAATACGCCCTAGATATTCGTCAGGTGTATGTCCTTGTACAATGCTGTATTGAAGCAAGTTGGCAATCGACATCAAATATCCGAAAACACATAAAATTGGTAAAGTCACGATGAGCCAAGGTGAAAGTCCTATCATAATCATGCAACTAAAAACACCTAAGCACGTATAGAGCATGACTAAGCCGGGTCGAAGTAACTTTGTTGTCCATCCACTCAATAAGGCGCCTAAAGTTGAGCCTAAAGGCACGGCCGAATACATAAGTCCGAGTTCAAATGCGCCGCCGTGAAAAATTTCATCTGCCATTTGCGGAAAAATAATACGAATAGCACTGCTAAAACTGAGCAGTGTTCCAATTAAAATGGTGCTACCAACCACTTTATTTTTAAAAACAAATTTAAACCCTTGAGCTAATTGGCGAAGAGGACTTTCCCCATTTGATGAATGTTGCGGTTTAAGTGCAGGCAGCCCCATTAATAAAAACACAGTGAGTAAAGTGCCCACGGTTGAAACCCAATACACGGTCGCAACACCGCTAGCAGCAATTAATATACCGCCGATTGCTGGTGAAATAACGGTTGCAAGCCGTACGGATACCATACTGATCGCACGGGCTTGTACAATATTTTCGCGCCCTACAATCACAGGCATGATCGCCATCATTGCTGTTACACCCAGTGCACCAAAGAAACCATCCCATGCTGATAGAAAATAAATGGCATAAAGCGAAGGGTGCTCAAACATGGCGTTGATGGCGAGGCCAGCAAAGCCTAAACCACACACACCACGTGCCAATAAAATCAGCCATTTCCGATCTTTGCGATCTGACAGCAAACCACCAAGTAACAAGCCAATAAACATGGCAATGCCTTCAAAAGCCATTGCAACGGCAACATTTAACGAACTACCTGTAATGTCATAGACTTGTTTTGGAATAGCTACTACCAGCATGCCAATCGTTAACAATGACAATGTGCGAGCAATAAATACATGTCGGAAATGTGCATTACGTTTTAAAAGACTAAAATCGGTCAATATAGATTTGAAGCTCATGGCGTATGCTCCTCTAAACCGCGTGCCTGACAAATCATACGGTTTAAAATCGGGCCAAGTGTTTCAAGTTGCTTCGGAGACAATATATCCGTATGGTCCGCTTCACTCAGTCGAACAATATTGAGTTTTTTAACTAAAGGTGACCATTGTTGTTCTGGTTGGATATACGGCAGCAAGTCTTTTTCAGCGACAACTAAGTGTAGTTCACCATCAAAGTTCGGCATCTTATAAGGTTTTAATAAACGGACGGCATCGCGATAGTTCGCAAAAATATCCTCTTGTAAACGGCGGGTTTCTTCACTTAATGCCGTATCTGCATCTGCTAAAATATCATTGAAGAATTGAAGCTGTTCTTGTTCGGCTTCTGTATTCATTTCCTCTACCGACAAATCTAACCACTGATGAATTTCAGCAGGGTAAGTGTCTAATAAGCCGAGATAATCAACTTTTTCACCTTGTTCAGTGAGCTTCGCTGCAACTGCATAAGCCACAGTGCCGCCAAGTGAATAACCTAGTAATGTATAAGGTCCAGTTGGTTGTTGCTTGCGAATAATCTCAAGTTGTTTTTCAACCAGTTCGTCCATGTCATTGCTATTTGCCAATAGGCCATCTGGTCGAGGAGACTGCAAACCGATAATAGGCAAATCAGAATGCAGATAACGATTCAGAACCGTATATTGCCATGCCGAACCAGAACCAGGGGAGAAACAGAACAATGGATGCCCTGAGCCAGAACGGATGGGTAAAATAGGTTGCATACCAGTTTGTTCAACTTCTGCTAAACGTTCTTGTATAAGCAGTAAAGCCGCTAAACGTTGAATTGTGACATGACTCATCAATTGGCCAATTGGAATGGTCCGCTTAAATACTTTTCGGATTTCAATTGCGAGCTTCATCACCAAAATGGAATGTCCACCAATGGCAAAGAAATCTTCGTTCACACCAATATTTTGATTGGTGTTTAAAACTTGCTGGAAAATACGTGTCAGTTCATGTTCAAAAGCAGTGGTGGCGTACTGTTTTTCTATATTTGAAGGATTAAGTTGTGGTTGTGGCAGCGCTTTACGGTCCAGCTTACCATTATGACTTAATGGAAATTGCTCGACCAACATATAGTGTGTTGGCACCATATATGCAGGAAGCTGTTTCGCCAATTGTTTCTTTAGCTGCTCAATGTCTACAGGTGCTGTTGTTTGCAAGTAAGCGACCAATTGAACATCTGCTTTATTTTGCTCAGAAGAGATAGGATGTACAACCACATCAAGATCGCTGAGTAAGCGTAATTGCTGTTCAATTTCACCCAATTCAATACGTTGCCCACGTATCTTTAACTGGTCATCAGCACGGCCCACATATTGAATACTGCCGTCTGCGTGCCATCGGGCAATATCACCAGTGCGGTACATGCGTTGACCTGCTGCGAATGGGTTTGCCACAAAGCGTGTTGCCGTTAAGTCTGCTCGATGCAAATAACCCATGGCCAATTGATGACCTGCTAAATAAAGCTCACCATCTACTCCAACAGGAACAGGACGTAAGTATTGATCTAAAATATAAAGCTGGGTATTCCAGACTGGATATCCAATTGCAACGCTATTTTCTTTCGGATGTAGTCCCAGTGTTGCATCCATATAACTCACATCTACCGCAGCTTCCGTTGGGCCATATAAATTATGTAGCTCACAGCTAAAGTGCTCAGTAAATGATTTTGCTAAAGCCGTTGGTAATGCCTCACCACTACAGAACACTCGGCGGATTGGCAAACTTTGACGCTGAGCAGATGACAAAATTTCGGTAGCAGCATTTTCAAAAACAGCCAACATTGACGGTACAAAATGTAATGTTGTTACCTCATATTTTTGAATGAGGCTTAATAATACCAACGGATCACGGTGTGCATCCACAGGTGCCATAACCAATCGTGCACCAACTAGGTATGACCAGAAAAACTCCCATACTGAAACATCAAAAGTACATGGTGTTTTTTGCAAAATTGTATCGTTGGCTGACAGTGGATATTCCGATTGCATCCATAAAATACGGTTCACAATAGCTTGGTGCGAAACCATGACGCCTTTTGGCTGACCTGTTGTACCAGATGTATAGATTAAATAGGCCGGATGCTGTGGCGTAATGACTGTCGTTTTATAGCTGCTTAAATCAACCTTTGTTTCATCAAACAATTCATTAAAAGCAAAGGTGGCTATTGATGGAGGGGCAATAGCAACTAGATCTTTTTGTTCACCAATCACAAGTTTAGATTTGGCATCCTGCAACATAAATTTGATGCGCTCAGACGGATGTTGTAAATCAATAGGTAAATAAGCTGCACCTGCTTCAATCACCGCTAAAATAGCGATACTCAGTTTGACTGATCTTGGTAGGGCGACAGCAACAATATCTCCAGCCTGTACGCCCGCACTTTGCAATTGCTGTGCTAAAGCACAAACTTGCAAACGCACTTCACTGAAACTGAGCTGATGATTTTCATCGGATAACGCCGTTTGTTCAGGCGTAATTCGAGCTTGTTCTCTGAGTAATTGCTGTAACGTGCTCTGGCGAACATAGTATTGGGTTTGATTCGTTTTCTGGATTAAATCGCGTTCTTCGGCCAGTTGTAAGCGATAATGACTTAGAGAAGTCTCTGGTTCATTTAATGCAATTTCAATCAATTGAACCATTCGCTCGAGGAAATGTTCAGGTTGATCAATTACACCACGCTGTTCGAGTAATAGTTCAATTTGATGATCAGGAATAACCAATAAAGCAAGTGGATAATGGCTATAACCACGATTTGTGAGTTTGGAGATCGTAGCATCACCAAGTTTTTGCTGTAAATACTGGTTATCAGGATAGTTTTCTACGACTAACAAACTATCGAAAAGATTACCTTGTCCCACTAATTGCTGAATTGCACCCAGACCCAAACCATCATGTTCTAAATGTTCAACATGTAATTGTTGTAACTGAGTCAATTGTTCCCAAAGCGTTTGCTGCATGTTGAGTTTTACACGCACCGGAATCGTATTTAAAAACAATCCGATTTGCTGCTCTAAACCATTAATAGGTGCTGAACGCCCAGAAACAGGTGTACCAAATACAATATCTTCACGATGAGCATAAATATTTAAAGTCATTGCCCAAATCATTTGCATGAAGACATTGAGCGTGATGCCTTGCTGGCGTAATTTGTGTTGAAGTTTCGCGCCCAACTCAGCACTTAAACGATATGAAGTTTCCTGTACAGCTTGCTGTGCTTGATTAAATAAAATAAGTGGCTGCAAATCAGCTAAATCACGTTGCCATATTAAGTTTGATGTTTCATGGTCACGTGCAGATAAAGCTTTAATCACTGTTTCATAACTATGTTCAAGCACTGGCAGTTGTTGGTTAGTTTGCTGATAGGCTTTAATAAAGTCTTGTAAAAATAGCGGAGTTGACCAACCATCAGTTAACAGATGATGCACCATAATTAATAATTCTGACTGTTCTGGAGCATGTTGAATTAAGGTTGCCCGAATTAAGCCATAGGATTGGTCGAGCTGAATCGGTTGCTGCAATGCTTCTTGAATGGTTTGCTCAAGCAAATCGGGAGTGACCGAACAAAACTGAACTGGCCAAGCTTGAGTAGGATGTAATGAATAGATAAAAACAGGTTCTTCAGCTAATTCGCTATCAAAATGTCCACCTAATTGTGGGTGACGTTTTAATACGGTAATCAACGCTTGCTGTAAACGTACCGGATCAATGTCTCCATTTAAACTAAGACGAGTAAAGGCATTATAGTTCGATTGATTTTCTACTTGAGATAAGAATAGCATGCCTTTTTGCAAAGGAAGCAAAGGCAAAATCGTGCTGTTTTTGCCATATTTTTCTTGAACTTTTTGTTCTAGATCTACTGAAAATAAAGGTTTTGAAACAGCCGCTTGTTGTTCATCTAAACGGGTGAGTTGCGGTGCCATAGCGGCGACTGTTTTAAATTGGAATACGTCACTTGGTCTTAAGCCGTAACCACGTTGGCGTAGTTGAGTACAAAGCATAATGGCCGAAATACTATCGCCACCTGTCATAAAGAAGTCATCATCAATCCCAATTGCGTCGAGCTTAAGAACAGATGCAGTAATTTGACATAAAAGTTGTTGTTCAGGCGTTTCGGCCATTCGGCTATGGGTACGAATTTGAGGCTTTGGCAGTGCCTTTTTATCGACTTTGCCACTTACATTTCGTGGAAATTCGGACATAACAGTCAGGGCAGAAGGCACCATATATTCAGGTAGGTTTTGACGTAACTGACTTAAATATTGCTGACTTAATTGCTCACTAGTTTTTTCATCAAGTTCAATGTCTTTGACCACACAATAACCGAGTAAACGATGACTGTTATTAATCGGTTCTGCAATCACGACTGCGCTTTCAACATTGGCTAAAATCGAAAGTGCATTTTCAACTTCACCAATCTCAACTCGATAACCTCGAATTTTGATCTGGTCATCACATCGCCCCATAAATTCAAGTTTACCCGAACTATTCCAGCGGACTAAATCACCCGTACGGTACATGCGCTGTCCATGTTCAAATGGATTCGCTACAAAACGGGCAGCACTTAAATCAGCTCGACCTAAATAACCATTGGCAATACCAAAGCCAGAAATATAAAGTTCACCAATCACGCCTGTAGGGCATCGTTGTAAATGACGATCTAGTACATAGGCCTGTGTATTACCAATAGGGTTACCAATTACAGGGCGAGCTGTCTGTTTTAATTCTGCTCGGAAAGTATCAACCGTATATTCGGTTGGGCCATACAGATTATGAGCAAAAAGAGCTGGCTGAGCATTGAGCTGTTGCCATAAAGCTAACGGTGCAGCTTCACCACCAATCAAAATAAGACTTGGATGATGCTGATTTTCAGCAAATAAACCATTCGTCATCATTTGCGCACAAAAAGATGGCGGTAAATCAAGTGTATCGATTTGTCGGTGCTGAATTTCTTGTACTAAGCCAAAAGCATCACGACGCATGTTTTCATCGAAAATATGTAGCTCTTGGCCCCAGAGCATCCAGAAAACTTGCAACCAAGATGAGTCAAACGAGAAAGAGTGTGTATGCGCTGCACGTAACGGACGCTCAGGGAAACGCTCATTTACAGCTTCTAATACAGGCCAGTAAATGGTTGGTTTATGTGACAAAATGAGGTTGAGTAAAGAACCATGTGTGTTCATTACCCCCTTAGGGCGGCCAGTACTACCTGAGGTAAAAATCACATAAGCAACATCTTGGAAATCAAATTTACGATTTTCGGCAGGAATATCACTCGCATCTTGCTTTCGAATTTGTGTTTGAACATCTTCATGATCAAGATATAACTGCTGAATATTTTGTGGTAGTTGCTGTGCAAGAGCTTGTGTGGTTAATACAAATAATGGATTTGCATCTTCACACATCATTTGCATACGATCGATTGGATAATCTAAATCGAGAGGCAAGAAACTCGCACCAGAATTGAGTACAGATAACATCACCACAACTGAGTCAATCGAACGAGGAATAGCTCCAGCAATGACAGTTTGCTTTTTGGCTCCATTTTCTTGTAAAAAACGAGTGAGTTGATTTACTTGTACTGCAAGTTCAGCAGAACTAAGATGCTGAAGGTTTGGACGTTCACCACTCACAATTGCGGTACGTTCGGGATACTTTTTAATTTGCTCATAAAAAATATCTAGAACATTATTATATTGTTCAGGATGGCTAACACGTGGACCGATACCACTTTGCGTAAGGGTAGCAAGCTCTTGTGGTGTCGTAATATTAAAATTACTACATGCCTGTTCTGGATGAATTAGAGCTTGTTCAAGCAATAAAGTTAAGCGTTGACCATGGTTAAATAGTTCATCTTGTGTATAACGCTGCGAATCTGCACGTAGTTCGATAATGAGTTCATGATCTTGAACAATAAAAGAAAACTCAAAATCATCAATTGGTCCTGTAGAAATATGGTGTGTTTTGACCTTTTCACCGTCTAACACCAAATCTTGATCAAAAGCTTTATAGTTTAAAATAGGACCGTACATTCGTTCATGAATATCGATACTATTTAAATCTCTTAAAATTTGTTCAGCATCGTATTTCTGATGCGGACGAATTTGTCGTAATTGCTCTTGTATATGTTGAGCCAAGCTCACCCAACTGTCTTTTTCAGCAACTTTAAACTTCACAGGCAAGACATTTACCGTAGGTAAAGTTGAGCGAATCGCTTTTGAACCTAAACGACGCATAAATGGAATACCGTTAACCAAATCGGCTTTATCTGTCATTTTGTAAATATAATGTAATGACAATGACATTATCATGTCATTCAAAGCTAATTTAGATTGTGCAGCTAAAGCTTGAATCTGCTCTAAAATTCCTGTCGAAAAACGGAGTTGATGCTTAATAAATGTCGCTGTGGTTTTTGCCGCTAAATGATGAGTACTTAAACTAACTGGACTAGGTAAATCTTCACAATATGCCTTCCAGAAAGCTTGGTCTATCTTAAATTGATGGCTATTTTCATAAGCCTGACGCTCTAAGATGACATCATTAACATCAATAAAAGGTGAAGAACTAAGGTCTTTTCCTGCTTGTAATTGTTGATATAACTCAACAATTCGTTTTGTGAGATTAATCATGCTAAAACCATCAAGCATGATGTGATGATAGCGCTGATACCAATACACTTTGTCGTGTGTAGTAAACAGTACTTGACGGAAGAGTTGAGATTCACCAGCTTTAAGCGATTTAGCGCATTGGCGGTCAGATGGCATCCAATCCCATAAGCGTTGCTGAGCTTTTTGAGGGGTTAAATGGCAAAAATCAAATTCTTCTATTCGAATCTGTACTTGGTTATTAAGCTCAATAAATGGTTCTGCCGGATCTGATGAATATGAAGCAATGACAGTGTCAGCTTCATTTAACCCCATTTGAATTGCTTGCTTAAACATTGAAATATCAATAGATTTTGGTAATTCTAAGCAGTGTGCAATCGTATATAAATCTTCAATAGAACTTAAGTGATCGGCAAGAAAAATACCGAGCTGGGTAGAGGCCAATTCAAAACGAGCTGGTTGTGAAATATCGGAAGTAAATTCATTATTTAATGCCTGATTCATGACAATACTCCTTTACGCTTGTTGAAAGGGGTTAATTGCAAGCCAGTGCTTTTCTACATATGCAATGCATGAAGCCCGCGTATCCGGCCCATGCTGAATATCCCACCCCGATGGCACCTGATGTTGAGCAGGCCATAAACTGAACTCACCTTGTTGATTTTTTAAAACCTGAAAAGACAAACTTTCATTATCGAAAGGATTAATATAGTTTTCCTGTAAGTTACTCATGATATTGTTATCCTTGATGAAACAAATGGTTATAGTGAAAGAGTTTTTTGCAATGCCTTAAGCAAGTCAGTACGCCAATTCACGGCATCATGTCCGCCCTGAAAAGTGTGAAAACTTACTTGATTGAATGATTGCAATTGTTGATAAAGCTGAAGGGCATCGTCCCGCATATCGGTTTCATACGTGCCAGCACTGATATAAATTTGAGTTGTTTTTGATAATTGATGAGATAAGTTTTCAAGCAGTTCTAAAATATTACCTTTATGCTTTTGCCCTAAAAAACTGTTTGAAAAATCTGACCACCAATAAGATCCAGACTGCAAAATCAGGGAAGTAAAAATGGTCGGGAACAACAAGGCGCTATGTAAAGCGCATAATCCACCTAAACTTTGACCACATAACGTAATGTCTGTTTTAGAAACAAAGGAATATTCTTTTAGAAGCGTTTCAATGAGTTCATCAACCAACGCCCGACTAAATGCATCATGGCAACCATAATCTTGTTGGCGTTGTTGACTATTTAAACTATAAACAAAAACATAAATTGCTGGGCGAATCTTATTTGAATCAGTCAAATGTTGAATTTCGGGCAGAATTGAAAGCTCTCGACTCCAAATTTGGCCATCAAGCAATATGACGAGTGGCAAGACTTCTTGAGTCGATTGATGACTAATAAAAACGTCAACTAAATAGTCCTGTTGGCATAAGCGACTTGACCATTGGAATGTCTTTGTAATTGGGCAATTGCTTATTAAAGATTTTGTGTTTTCGAGTTGAATTTGATTGATGTATCGGGCCAGATGTCCCGTATAAAACTCATTTTGATTAAATGAGTCAATTTGAGCATTTTGTTTAAGTTGTGTCTGCCACCATAAGCGGCGTGTTGCCGAACAATCTGTTTCTGGCGCTTCTTCACTAGCAGTCACTACAACATAACTACCAGTCCAAGCTAAGGGCAGCTCTATTTCAAAGAAGTACACATCTGTCCCAGCTATATGGCTAAAACGATTCCACTTTTGATAGATAGAAGGGCTTTGTGAATAAATATCAATATAGACAAAGATACTTTCTTTAGGCTCAGGACCACGCCAAACAAAGGTACAGAGAGCTTTATTTTTTTGTAGGTTAACTAGCGGACTACCTATTTTTTTAACGGTATTCCACCAGACCTCACTCCCAACATTGAGTTGTTGAAATAGGGGATGTAAGGGATGAGAAAATGGCTTCATTTTGAGTCCATCTCGACAAGAAAGCGCGGTCAAATTAACAAAATGATTCTCATTAGTAAATGAAAACAATTATCATTATAATCAATAAAAAAAGATGCGTTTTATTAAAATTTTTAAAAATCAATAAAATAGGCCGAAATCTTGGTTAATAAATAACTTGATTTAGATTGTAATCTTATGTTTGATATTTATCGCACTTGATAATAATGATAATTATTTGCAATTATGTGGCGGAATTTACTATTCGAGTCAAACTGGAGTAAAACATGAGCTCTACCATCGTAGTCACAGGTGCTGCAAGAGGTATTGGAGCTGCTATTGCAAAAAAATTATTGCAGCAAGGGTATCAAGTGATCGGCATCGACCGACAGGAAAATCCTGAACAATGGGAAATCACACAAAAGATAGAAAGCAGTGAAATATCGCGTTGGCAAGGCTTTCAACAAGATATTACTGATCAAGAAACAACAGCGAAGCTCATTACAGATATTTTAAACAAACATAGCGTAACGGGTTTAGTGAATGCAGCGGGCGTTTTGATTATGCGTTCTATGCTTGAAGCAAAAACAGAAGACTGGCAAACACTTTTTGCTGTAAATGTCATGGCACCCATCGCAATTAGTCAACAACTTGCCAAGCACTTTTGTGAAAAAAAGCAGGGAAGTATTGTCACGATTAGCTCGAACAGTTCACGTATGCCACGTATACAACTTGGCATGTATGCAACGAGTAAAGCTGCGCTGAGCCATTACTGCCGTAATCTTGCGCTTGAAATCGCACCTCACCAAGTAAGGCTTAATATTGTTTCACCAGGCTCTACGCTAACTCAAATGCAGCAGCAGCTTTGGACAGACAATTCACCTCCGCCTGCGGTAATCGATGGAGATTTAAGCCAATACCGTACAGGCATTCCCTTAAGAAAATTAGCCCAGCCTGAAGATATTGCCAATACGGTCAGCTTTTTACTTTCTGATCAAGCTGCACAAATTACCATGCAAGAAATTGTGGTTGATGGAGGAGCCACTTTAGGCGTTTAAACATTCATTCATTACAACAAAATAACTGTATAAGGAGTTGCGAGATGTCGGCACAGCATCCGTATTTTATCCAACGAGAAAATTTTACTGAAAGCCGCGTTGCACTAGCACAAGAAATTTTGAATTGTGGAAATGACGCAGGTTTTATTTTTACCACGCCAGAATACACCATCAATAGTCATCAAAAATTACGAGATATTCAAGTCGCTAAAAATAGCCTTTTAAAGGATTGGTTAGATGAGGCACGAGCTCAATTAGAACTTGCAATGAATGACGGTCATAAAGACGTCAAAATTATGGGTGGACTACCATTTTGCTCGGCAGCCGATGTCAATTTAATGCTGATGCAAAATGCAAAAATCTATCAGAAAGTACTCTATGCACAGTCTGATATTGATTTTGGTTCTTTATCTTTAGAAAAGGCTGATTATTTCCCTTTAGGTGAACATTACCAACAGCAAGTTGAGTATTTAGTTCAGCAAATGCAAGCAAAAAAACTTGATAAAGCCGTACTTGCTCGTATTTTACAACTTGAATTTGAACAAAATATTTCCGTCTCGGACCTATTTTATAACTTAGCTAAGCATAATTCCGAAGGCTATAACTATGCAGTCGCGAGGCATCCTCAAAGTGAAGGATGGTTTGTCGGTGCAAGCCCCGAACTTTTAATTGCAAAGCAAAATACAAAAATCTGGAGTAAACCGGTTGCTGGCACATTGGCTCGTGATGACGATCCAACCCTAGACCAAAATAACGCTAGAGCATTACTTGCTTCACAAAAAGATCAACATGAGCATGCACTCGTCATCGAAATGATTGCCGATGAGCTCACACCTTTTTGTAAGCAGTTAAAAGTACCTACGCAACCATCACTCATTCGTACCAAACGCCTTTGGCACTTGGCATCACACATTACTGGCGAACTTAAGAAAGCCGATACACATGTTTTTGACTTAATTGAACGCTTGCACCCAACACCTGCAATTTGTGGGGAGCCTAGTCCAATTGCGAAAGAACTAATTCAGCAACTTGAACCATTTAACCGTGAATTATTTGCAGGAACTATGGGTTGGGCAGATGAACAAGGTAATGGTGAATGGTCGGTAACTGTGCGCTGTGCCCGAATCTATCAAAACATTGCCCGTTTATTTGCTGGTGCAGGGATTGTGGAGGCATCTCGTCCACAAGCTGAACATGCTGAAACTGCCGCTAAATTTCGCACTGTGCTGGACGGATTCCAGATTTCACCCAATCAATTGCCAATACAAGGACCAAACACATGACAACACAGGTTTATTTGGATGGTGCAGTGCCATATCCAGCAGAATTTGCTGAGATTTACCGCAAAAAAGGTTATTGGCTTGGACAAAACTTGAGTGATTTCTTGCGTGAAAGTGCTCAAAAATACCCGCAAAATATTGCGGTATATGATGGTGATAAAGCCGTTAGTTACGCTGAGTTTGATCATTTAGTTGATTACTGTACAAGCCACTTATATCAACATGGACTAAGAGCGGGTGACAAAGCAGTTTTACAAATGCCAAATCACTATCAGTTCTATGTTTTATTTTTTGCACTGATTCGGCTTGGTGCTTTACCTGTGATGTCATTGCCTGCCCATCGATATGCAGAACTCAGTAGTTTTTTCAAACAAACTCAAGCAAAAGCTTATTTCTGTGCTGATTTTGGTGCACAAAAATTTGACTACCGAGAGCTTGCCGAAAAGCTTCAGCAAACTGCTCCTTACTTACAACATATATTTGTACTTGGAAATGCCGGCAAGTTTGTAGCGGTTCAAAATCTATTAAAAGAAACCCATATTTTAGATGAAGCCATCTCGCCAACTACGGCAGATCAGGTTGCTTTCTTACAACTTTCAGGTGGAAGTACCGGTGTTCCTAAACTGATTCCACGGACCCATGACGACTATCTATATAGCGTACGTGAGAGCGCGAAAATCTGCCGTCTCAGTCAGTCATCACGCCTACTCATGGTTTTACCCGCGGCACATAACTTTTCAATGAGCTCGGCCGGTTCTTTAGGTATTTTTTATTCGGGCGGGGCTGTGGTTTTAGGAACTGATCCAAGCCCTGAAACTGCTTTTTCATTGATCAAAAAACACGGTGTAACTGATGCTTGCTTGGTTCCTGCTTTGGTTCGACCTTGGATGGATAAAGCAGCGAAAGATCAAGATCCAATATTATCAACTTTACGTTGCCTGCAAGTCGGAGGAGCACGTTTACCCGATGCAGTTGCCACACGCTTGATTGATGAGTTTCAAGTCAATCTACAACAAGTTTTTGGCATGGCTGAAGGGCTGGTGAATTACACCCATTTTGACATGACGAAAGAGCAAATTATTCATACCCAAGGTTTAAAAATTTCGCAGGATGATGAAATTTTAGTGCTAGATGATAATGATCAGCCAGTAAAAGCTGGAGAAGTAGGGCATTTGCTGACTCGCGGTCCCTATACCATTCGCGGCTATTATCAAGCACCGGAGCACAACGCTCGTTCTTTCACACCGGATGGTTTTTATCGAACAGGCGATTTAGTACGCATTCGCGAAGATGGCTGCATTGTTGTGGAAGGCCGTTCAAAAGAACAAATCAATCGCGCTGGTGAAAAAATTGCGACCGAAGAGGTTGAGCAAGCTTTATTAACTCATCCACAAATTCGCCTAGCAGCACTGGTCGCTATGCCTGATGAAATCATGGGTGAAAAGAGCTGTGCGTTTGTTGCATGGCAAGCACACGCTGATGATCCAAGCCCAATTCGTCTTGCAATGTCAGTTCGTCAACATCTGAAAGACTATGGACTTGCAACCTACAAAATTCCCGATCGAGTCGAATTTATCGAGCAATTTCCATATACAGCTTTTGGAAAAATCGACAAAAAAAGATTACGTCAACAATTTGAAACCAATACCAATGTTCTTGCTTAAAGATAAAAAGGAAAAATTTGATGAGTATTCCTAAAATTGTTAGTTACAGCATGCCACAAGCGCACGAATTTACAGCGAATAAAACACATTGGCAGTTGCATACTGATCGTGCTGTTTTATTAGTACATGATATGCAGCAATATTTTTTAGATTTTTATGATCAAACTCAAGCGCCTATTCCAGAGCTTATTAAAAATACCAAAGAACTGATTGAAACTGCGCGTAAGTTTAATATCCCTGTCGTCTATACCGCACAGCCCGGTAACCAGACACCTGAACATCGCCAGTTATTAACGGACTTTTGGGGAACTGGTCTAAAAGATGACCCATATATTACCCAAATTTTGCCGGAAATTACGCCTGATAAAAATGATACTGTCTTAACAAAATGGCGTTATAGCGCTTTTAAATTTTCGCCACTCGAACAACTTATGCGTGAGTCAAACCGCGATCAACTCATCATTTGTGGTGTTTATGCCCATATTGGTTGCCTCATGAGTGCGGCAGAAGCCTTTATGCTAAATATTCAGCCGTTTTTATGCGGAGATGCACTTGCTGACTTTAGCCGTGAAGAACACGATATGGCTTTAAAGTATACAAGTACTCGTTGTGGGCAAGTCATGACAACTCAGCAAGTCACACGAGCTTGGGCGCTTGAACAAGCTGCATCACCACTCACTGAAGAAGGTATTGTTTTGGCAGTGAGTGAACAGCTTCAAATTCCTGCATCAGACATTCAGTTAAATGATGATTTACTCATGCTTGGACTTGATTCAGTACGACTCATGACATTAGTGGGTAAATGGCAAGCGTACGGCGCACAGGTAAGCTTTGAAGATTTAGCTGAACAGCCAACCCTAGAAGTTTGGATTGATAAGCTAGTCGCTTAAATTGAAAGAATAAAAAAATGGCAGATTTAATATCTGCCATTTTTTTATTTTAACTTTTAAAAGGATGTATTGTCCTTTTTGATACGGCTGTTAAATCTCAAAGTTCGACTTAACCATGGTTTGCTCATTGACCACTGCAAACTCGGTAAGCTATGAACCACAACAAAGAAGAACACAGTAAATAGCGGTACCAGTAAAGTACCAAACACGACACTACCAAATACGCTCATTCCAATTTCATATCTACTCGCAGCGCCTGCACCAGTTGCAAAAATCAAAGGAATCACACCGGCACCAAAGGCAAGAGATGTCATCAAAATCGGACGTAAGCGCAGCTTTAAAGCCTCACTTGCCGCATCGATTTTACTTTTCCCTTGTTTGAGTGCTTGAGTCGCAAATTCAACAATCAGAATTGCATTTTTACAAGATAGGCCAATACCTGTTAATAGGGCAATTTGAAAGTAAACATCGTTAGGTAACTTAAAAATCCAAGCAAAAATAATAGTGCCTGTAATGCCTAGAGGAAGCCCTAATAAAATAATAAAAGGAACTTTCCAGCTTTCATATAAGGCAGCCAAACATAAGAAAATAAACAAAATAGAAATGAGATATAAATAAATTGCTTGGCGGCTTGATTGTTGCTCTTGTAAAGAAAGACCGCTCCATGCGACATCTATACCAGACTGTTTACTGACCATATCACTTAACTGTTGCATTGCCTGACCTGAGCTAAAGCCAGAACTTACATTTGCTTCAAGTTGAATCGCAGCCAGTCCCATAAATCGGGTAAGAGCTTCTGGGCCACCTGTCCATTGACTTTGCGCAAAATGGGCGAGGGAAAGCATTCCACCTGTATTATTTCGTACATGCCAATACGCTAAATCTTCGGGTTTAGAACGAAACTCTGAATCACCTTGCATAATGATTCTCTTAATTCGACCTCGTTCAACAAAATCGCCAACATAGTTTCCACCCCAAGCAGTCGATAGTGTTGAACGAATTGCTTGTTGGTCAATTCCTAACATTTTGGCTTTATTTTGATCGAGTTGAATAAATACTTCGGCTTTATCTTCACTCACAAGAGGACTTAGATTTTCAAAGGCCGAATAATTTCGAGATTCTTTTTCTAAGGCTTTATATTGTTTAATGAGTTCATCGCGCCCTTGACCATTTACATCTCTAAGCCAAAGTTCTAAAGCATCAGATTGACCTAAACCAGATACACTTGGTGGCATTCCTACCATGACTTTAGCTGACAAGTTTTTTTGTAAATATGCTTGGGTACGTTCACGAATAGCACTTGCCGTATTGGCTTCTCCTTTACGCTCATTCCAATGTTTAAGCGAAACAAAGGCCATACCTAAATTTGGACCGCTCCCTGAAAAGTTTTGTCCATTCACGACCAGTACAGTATTAATATTTTTGCCTTCATGTTCAAAGAAATAATTATTGACAAGTCTTCCAATTTCTTCGGTTTGGCTCATTGAAGCACTGTTATGCAAACTATAGGGAACAGCAAGTAATCCTTGATCTTCATTTGGAATAAAGCTTGTAGGCAAACTGCGATAAATCATAAATAGAACAACCGCGATGCCCACAACCAACAGACTGGAAAATATTTTGAACCGGATTAAAAGAACAGATAAAAAACTAAAAGCTGATCTGATTTTTTGAAGAGCAAGCTCAAGCAGTTGTCCCCATTTGGGTTTTTTATTATGTTTTTTTAATAGAACTGCACACATTGCAGGTGTGATGGTCATGGCTACAAATAGCGATAACAACATGGCTGCTGCTAATGTAATAGAAAACTGACGGTAAATCATACCCGTCGAACCACTAAAAAAAGCCATTGGAATAAATACCGCGGTTAAGACCAGTGTAATACCCACCAATGCGCCGCTAATCTCTTGCATCGACATTAAACAAGCTTCACGTACACTTAGCTGTTGTTCGTGCATAAGCCGTTCAACATTTTCCACGACTACAATCGTGTCATCAACCAATAACCCAATCGCTAAAACTAGAGCAAATAGCGTAAGTGTGTTAATGCTCATCCCAAATAAATACAACACCACAAATGTGCCACTAATGACGATGGGAACCGTAATGGTTGGAATAAGAGTTGCACGCCAATTTTGTAAAAAGAGATACATCACAATAACAACAAGAACGATTGCTTCAAGCAAAGTGATTATGACCTGCTTAATTGACTCTTCAATAAATGGTGTATTATCTCTCGGATAAACGACTTTATATCCAGCTGGTAAATGCTGGCTAAGCTGGGCCATTTTTTCTTTAATAAGAGCAGAAGTCTCGATTGCATTGGCATCTGGACTTAGAGAAATTCCTAAACCTGCCGATGGATAGCCATTAAGTGTGTTAATACTTTCATAATTTTCTGCCCCTAATTCGACTCTCGCGACATCTTTTAAATAAACAAGGCTACCGTCAACATTTGCTTTAACCACCACCGATTTAAAGTCATCTATTGTTTTTAAACGTGAACCTGCTTTTACTTTTGCATAAATATTTTGGTCAGAAGCAGAGGGCATTGCCCCAATCGAACCCGCAGCAATCTGAGTATTATAATCTTCGAGGGCCTTTTCAATATCACTCGGCACAAGTTGATAATTTCTAAGTTGATTTGGATTTAACCAAATGCGCATGGCATAGCTTGAACCAAAAACATTAACTTCACCAATACCTTGTAACTGACTTAAAGGCTGTTCAAAGTGATTCACCATATAATCAGACAAATCAATATTGCTGGTTTTACCTGTTTCATCATATAGCCCCACAATAAGTAGCATATCGCCCGTGGTTTTCCATATGTTTACACCTTGTCTTTGAACTTCCTCAGGTAAACGGTTTAATGCACCATTAATTCGGTTTTGTACTTGGAGCTGTGCTTTATCAATATCTGTGCCAATTTTAAAATGAATATCAATGCTGCTCGTTCCGGACGATTCACTATAGGACGTAAAGTAAAGCAAATTATCCAGACCTTTTATTTGTTGTTCTAAAATTTGGGTCACACTTTCTTCGACTGTGTCAGCAGCTGCACCACGATAGTTCGCAACAACCGTAACACCCGGTGGAGCAAGGTTGGGATAACGTTCGACAGGCATGGCTAAAGTGGCAAGAAAACCAAAAATAAGAATAGTGATTGCAATGACAGAAACAAAGATAGGGTGATAGATAAAAAATCGAGAGAGCATTGTTATGTCTACTTTAAGATTGTTTTAAATAGGTTTTTAGGCACACGAAAGTGTAATGGTAACGCTTTTTTACAGCATAAACAATAATGATTATCATTATATAACTAATAATTATTTTTATCTTGATCAGTAAAAGTCATGCGTATATGATGCTCGGCACATCATAAATGATAATAATTATCATGTGGTAATCATTATCCAGAATAAGGGCCGAGAAATGACGTTAACGAAAAAGGCGCTGGTGGTCGCCATCTCAACACTGCTTCCTTTCGCTGTTCAAGCAAATACAGATATTGAACAGCAGGGTAATAGTGAACCAGTTCAAAAACTTAAAACTATTGTGGTTTCTGCCGCATTGAAAGAACAAGACGTAGATAAAGCACCTGCATCCATTAGTGTGATCACGAGTGAAGAGATTGAACGCAGCGCAGCGCTGAGCCTTGCTGATGTTTTACAAAAGCAGGCTGGGGTTTATAACTATAATAGTGGACAGGACAAAATTATTATCCGAGGGATGCAAGATACTTCTGGTAGTTATACTTTAATTCTAATCAATGGAAAAAGAACATCTTCCTTGGGAGCAATGTGGCGGGGCAATGACTTCGACTGGAGTTCAATTCCATTAAATAGTATTGAACGAATTGAAGTGATTCGCGGACCAATGTCATCGCTTTATGGTTCTGATGCCATGGGTGGTGTAATTAATATTATTACCAAGAAAGCTGAAAATGGACAGCTTCATGGTTCGGTCTTTGGGCAATATAACCGAGCCGACCGTGGGAATGGTAAAGATCAATTCCGATACGGCTTTAACCTATACGGTGGCTTAACCGATAATCTTAGTTTTTCTCTTTCAGGTGATTCTTATAACCGTGATGCGTGGTATCGAAATGGTAAACCGGACTCAAATGGCGCCTATTTTGTAGAAAAAGACACTAAGAATGTACATGGGACTTTAAGTTGGGATATCAATGATCAACAAACTTTAGACCTAGATTTAGGTTATACCAAAGATAAGAGACCACTTACCCAAGATGCGGCATCTTCGATTCAAGAAGGTGAAGATGAGCGAACCAATGTAGGTATTACTCATCGAGGGAAATGGAGTTGGGGGAAAACAGAAGCTTATATTGGAAAAGAAACCGCTAAAATTTATGACTATGACAGCGAATATAATGCTCCACAAAGTCGTAATTATAAGCAAGAAAACTTACTAGGTCGTGCTTTTGCTAACTTTGACTGGATGATGAATAACACCACAGCTGGTGTTGATTATAAAGATCAGAAAATCACAGATCCTGTAGGATACACATCTGGTGGATCTGAACAGAAAAGTTATGGAGTATTTGTTCAGAACGATACCCATATTAACGATGCACTGACCTTAACTTTAGGTGGTCGTTACGACGACTTTGATAATTTTGATGGTAAAGCAACTGGTAAAGCATATTTAGCTTATCAACTCGCTGAAGGAGTTATTCTTAAAGGTGGTGTTGGTCAAGCTTATAAAGTTCCGGGACCATATCAGTTAGATGCAAATTATGAGCTAATTTCTTGTGGGGGGAGCTGTTTTATTACAGGAAATCCAAATCTAAAACCCGAAGAAAGTACTAACTATGAAGCATCTTTAATTGTTCGTAAACCAAACTGGAATGCTGGCGTTACAGTATTTGAAAATGATGTTGAGAACTTAATTGAACGTGTTTCTAATCCTAATTCTCCAAATCCAACCAAATATCCATATAAATGGGACAACGTTGCTAAAGCAAAACTTAAAGGTGTGGAACTCAACGGAGCATATGACTTTAGTGATGATTTAGGGATAACAGCTAATGCAACATATTTGGATGCTAAAAATGAAGTAACTGGTAAAGACCTTACTGAACGTCCCGAATGGTTAATTAATAGTTCACTTTCATGGGCTATTGTTGAAAATTATCGTATGAATTTTGGTGCAAGCTATGTGGGTCATCAAATGTTATCTAGTGGTAAAGAGTTACCAGCCTATACTACTTACGATGTGACATTTACCTCACCACTTTCGCCACGTTTAACATTGGACTATGGCGTAAAAAACCTGACCGATGTTGATCTGGAAAATGAAGATGCATCATTTAATACCAAACTTTATGGACGTAACTACTTTGTAAAAGCGACTTATAGTTTCTAAGTTAAAACTAAGTACAAAGCCTATTCGTAGGGGAATAGGCTTTGTTTTTTATTAAACAAATATCCATAATTTTCAAACCAGTATAGACAAAATAATTTTAAGAATTTCTATACTTTTCAACATTAAGGCTAATTAATCATGACGGCAACTTCAAAATCATTATTAAATGGACTACCAATAAAAAAATCGAGAATACAGGTTTTTGAAATTTTAAATCAAAATCCACAAGGCTTAAGCGCGGTGAGCATTTATGCACAAATTAAAAATGAACATAAAATTACGCTTGGAACAATTTATCGAATCTTATCTGAATTTGAAAATCGCAAGCTCATCAAAAGGGTGTTCTTAGGAAAAAGTAAAAGTATTTATAAGATCAGAAAAGATAAAATGAGCTGTAACTTGATTTGTTTAAAAACCGCAGAAGCAACTAGCTACGAACATGAAAAAGTGAAAGAACTACTGCATGAGGTCATAGATGTTATTTTTGCGAATACAGGGACTAATATCAGTAGCATTGAGCTTAATCTCTATACAGAATAAAAAGTCCAGATAGAAAAAAGGACAGCCTAAACTGTCCTTTTTTTATTAAATTTGCTATTTGATGACTTTAATTCGAGTAGTCGCTGGAATAATTAAAGGTGAATTCTTTGAGTTTTCCGCAATATAGCTTTCAAGGGCATCAATATCTTGACCACCACCTACACGGTTTTGGCCTTCTTTTAATACTGTAAAGTTGTCACCACCATCTGCCAAGAAGCTATTTACTGTCACGCGGTATACCTTGGTGTCAACCAATGGTGAACCAGCAACCATGATGTTACTTGCTCTTGGCGAAACAGATGTATTTGCCGCATATTGATAAGTTAATTCTTTAGACAGCTGTAAAATTCTAGGTGAGTTTGCATTTGCACCAGACCATTGCTGTTCAATTACATCTCTAATTTGTTTGCCAGTTAAGCTTAGAGTCACAATAGAGTTACCAAAAGGTTGCACCGCAAAAACATCACCGAAGGTAATCTGGTTATTACTATTAATGAGTAGATCGGCACGAACACCACCTGGGTTCATTAACGTAAAGTCAGAGCCTTGGTTACTTGCCTTTAACGCAGCCGCTTGCTGAGCATCTGCAATCATAATACCCAATGGGCTTTCACCACTTTCAACTTGAGTACGACTGACTACAGCTGTTGCAGTTCCAACCACACGACTTGAAATGGTGGTCACCGCTTGGCGGTATTTATCTAAAATGGCTTCAATGCTTGGGGTTTTACTAAATTTTTGATAGAGATCGGTAAGGCTTACCGTGGTTGTGCCAGACGTATAGGCCTCACTTTGTATAGGAACTTGTTTAGCATCCTTTTTAATTACATCACCAGTTTTACCATCAAGTTCAACCTTAATGTCAGTAATGAGCGTGCCATATTGTCCAGCTGAGGTAAGTAAGAACGGTTTTGCGGGATTTTTGGTTGAATAGTCACAAATATAAGATTGATGCGTGTGGCCTGAAACAACAATATCAACTGCTGGATTAAGCTTATCCAAAATTCCTAAAATCGGGCCGCTTAAGCCATCACATGTTTTTTCATTAAACTTTGTACTTGGCGCTGCACCTTCATGTACCACCACTACAATCGCTTCAATTCCTTGTTTTTGTAATTCAGGAATCAAGGCGTTTACCGTATCGGCTTCATCACGAAACTCAACATCTTTAATGCCGGCAGCAGAAACAATACTTGGCGTTGCTTTAAGGGTTAAACCAATAAATGCAACTGGAATTCCACCATAAGTTTTAACTTTATAAGCAGGAAAAATTGTTTTACTGGCGTCATTTTTCATTGCTACGTTAGCAGCAAGGAAATCAAATTTTGCACCACTAAAGTTTTTATTAATTTGGCAAGGCGCAGTGCTTGTATATTGCTGACATCCACCGTTCTTTAAACGGCGTAATTCATCTGTACCACGGTCAAATTCATGGTTACCCACAGCATTAAAGTCAATTTGAATATCATTCATGACTTCAATGGTCGGTTCATCTAAAAATAAAGAAGAGGTTAGAGGAGAAGCGCTAATTAAGTCACCCGCTGAAACTACAGCATTATTTGGATTTTCTGCTTTAAGTTTTTTAATCGCATCGGCAAAGTAACTCACACCACCCACAGGAATACGCACAGATTGAGCAGCATCATTTGGATTTGGTGCTTCGACGTAACGCTTCGGTGGCTCAAGATTTCCGTGAAAGTCATTAAAAGCTAAAATATTTACGGTTTGATTGCTTCTTTGAGCAGGTGGTGCGGTGCCATTATCATCATCGTCATTACATCCAGCCAATAACGTTACTGCCAGAGAAAGTGTTGTTACTTTAAAAAGTGTTGTTAAATTTTTCATTTTTTTATCATTTGATCAATTAAGACGGATAAAAAATACGCTTTTAGTATGAATGTTTGATGAAACCTTCAACGAGCAAATATGTTCGAAATATTAAAATTTGGACAAAAAACACAATTATCGAACAATATCTTGGTTAAGGGTGGTCTACAAACCCAAATTTTTTATTTAGAATAAATTTTTAATGACCTTATAAGATTTAATCAAGTGATTCATTTCACAAGATTAATATGAACCGGAGATAATTTATGCAATGGACTAAACCAGCTTTTACTGATTTACGCATTGGTTTTGAAGTTACTATGTACTTTGAAGCACGTTAATTCAGTTTCATCCAAATATGTCATAAGCCCTAGTCTTGTTCTAGGGCTTATCTCTTTCTAATAAGATATTAATTTTATGTATATTTATGTTTTAGGTTCAGCTGCCGGAGGCGGGTTCCCGCAGTGGAATTGTAATTGCCCGAATTGTCATGGTATACGCACAGGTTCAATCCAAGCCAAAGCTCGTACTCAATCATCAATTGCTGTTTCTGAAAATGGAACAGACTGGGTTTTATTAAACGCATCACCTGATATCCGCCAGCAACTTTTCGAATTTAAAGCAGCTCAACCAGCGCGTAAATTGCGTGATACAGGAATAACAAGCGTTATTTTAATGGACAGTCAGTTAGACCATACGACTGGGCTTTTAACCTTACGTGAAGGTTGTCCAATGAATGTATGGTGTACAGAAATGGTCCACCAAGATTTAACAAGCGGCTTTCCAGTATTTAATATGCTCAAACACTGGAATAGTGGTCTTCAATACAATGAAATTAATCCTAAACAAGCTTTTAAAATTGATGGTTTCGAAAATTTAGAATTTTTGCCTTTAATTATTAAAAGTGCTGCGCCACCATATTCACCGCATCGGAATGACCCACATGATGGCGATAATATTGCTTTAATTATCAAAGATCATAAGACACAGAAGCAGTTATTCTATGCGCCGGGTCTTGGAAAAATTGATGATCAAATCATGCAGATTATGCAGAGTTCAGATTGCGTCATGATTGATGGTACGCTTTGGACAGATGATGAAATGCAACAAACAGGGGTTGGAACTAAAACTGGCCGTGAAATGGGGCATTTATATATTAGTGGCGAAGGTGGTTCACTGTCTTATTTAAACCAGCTGAGTACACCTAAAAAAGTGCTGATTCATATTAACAACACCAATCCAATTTTAAATGAAAACTCTAGCCAGTTTGCTGAACTTAAAGCAAATGGGGTAGAAGTTGCCTATGATGGCATGCAGATTGAACTCTAAGGTGAAACATGACTCAAACACCTGAAGCTTTAACCACAGAACAATTCAAACAAGCCATTATTGATAAAGGCCAGTATTATCATATCTATCATCCATTTCATGTGATGATGTATGAAGGTAAAGCCACCCAGCAACAAATTCAGGCTTGGGTTGCAAACCGATATTACTATCAAATTAATATTCCGCTTAAAGATGCGGCGATTATGGCAAATTGCCCCGACCAACGAGTCCGTCAAGAATGGATTCAACGCATGATCGATCAAGATGGTGAATATCCAGATGGCGGTGGTCGAGAAGCATGGCTACGCTTAGCCGAAGCTGTGGGCTTGAGTCGTGAACAAGTTATTTCTGAAGAACTGGTATTACCGGGTGTTCGCTTTGCAGTAGATGCTTATGTAAATTTCGCACGCCGTGCTTCATGGCGTGAAGCAGCCAGTAGTTCTTTAACTGAACTTTTTGCTCCACAAATTCATCAGTCGCGACTTGATTCATGGCCACAACACTACCCATGGATTGATGACAAAGGCTATGAATATTTCCGTTCTCGTTTAAGTCAGGCACGCCGCGATGTTGAACATGGTTTAACAATTACGCTTGATTCATTTACGACTCATAAACAACAAGAACGAATGCTTGAAATATTGCAGTTTAAACTAGATATTTTATGGAGCATTCTAGATGCTTTAACACTTGCACATGTTCACAATGAAGCGCCGTATCACACTGTGACAAGCAAACGAGTTTGGCACAAAGGACTATTTAAATGAATAAAGAGCAGTTTGATTTAAACCTTGTGCCGACATGGCGACAAGGTTACCGTTTTCAGTTCGAGCCAGCTCAAAATGGTTTTGTGATTTTATATCCTGAAGGCATGATCAAGTTAAATGAAAGTGCAGGAGCAATCGGGCAATATATTGATGGGCAGCAAAATGTTTCTGCAATTATTGCTCAGTTAAAGCTAAAATTTGGTGATATTGCTGAGATTGATCAAGATGTAGTGGATTACATGCTAGTCGCAAAGCAACAACACTGGATTGATTTAGTATGACAGAAGGTGTTGGCCTACCTTTATGGTTATTAGCGGAACTTACTTATCGTTGTCCGCTACAATGCCCATATTGCTCAAACCCCTTGGACTATGCTCAACATAAAAATGAGCTGACCACTCAAGAGTGGTTTGATGTTTTTGATCAAGCACGTCAGATGGGTGCTGTTCAACTCGGTTTCTCTGGCGGTGAACCTCTGGTACGTCAGGATTTAGAAGAGCTCGTTGCACATGCTCATCACCAAGGGTTTTATACCAACTTAATTACATCGGGTATGGGGCTTACCGAACAACGTATTGCTGATCTAAAACAAGCGGGTTTAGACCACATTCAAGTGAGCTTTCAAGCTAGCGATCCTGTGGTAAATGATGCCTTGGCAGGTTCAAAGCATGCTTTTGAACAAAAGTATGAAATGTGCCGACTGGTTAAGAAATACGATTATCCGATGGTGCTTAACTTTGTTATTCATCGACATAACATTGACCAGATTGAACAAATCATTGAACTTTGCCTAGAGCTGAATGCAGACACAGTTGAGCTAGCAATTTGTCAGTTTTATGGTTGGGCTTTTTTAAACCGCCAAGGTTTATTACCCACACAAGAGCAACTGACACGTGCAGAACGAATTACCAATGAATATCGAGAAAAATTAAAAGCGCAAAATCATCCTTGCAAACTCATTTTTGTAGTGCCTGATTATTATGAAGAACGGCCAAAAGCTTGTATGAATGGCTGGGGTAAAATCTTTTTTACAGTTGCTCCAGATGGTATGGCGCTACCTTGCCATGCAGCACGACAATTGCCGATTTCATTTCCAAACGTCCGTGAACATAAATTGTCAGATATCTGGTACAAGTCAACTGGATTTAATCATTTCCGTGGTGATACATGGATGCCTGAAGGCTGCCGCAGTTGCCCCGATAAAGATCGTGACTTTGGCGGATGTCGGTGTCAGGCCTATATGTTGACTGGAGATGCAGCTAATGCTGATCCTGTATGTGGAAAATCGCCATATCATCAAATGATTGAACAAGCACGTACAGAAAGTCAGTTGGCCGCACCACTGCAAAATTTAGTTTTCCGTAATAGTAGAAACTCTAAATCTTTAAGCGGCACACAAAATATTCCAGTCCACACAATTACAGACATATAGCAAGTAGGAATGCTCATGAAGCCTAGCCATATTTCAGTTTTTGATGGACATAATGATGCTTTAACACGCTTATGGCTAAGTGAACATCCAGATCCTGTACATGCTTTTATTCATGAACGCTTAGCGGGTCATCTGGACCTAAACCGCTGTCAACAAGCTGGTTTTATAGGAGGAATTTTTGCGATTTTTTTACCTCCGTATGGCTATGTTCAACAGCATCATCCTAATAAGCTATTTGATCAAAATGCTTTTGATTTTACCCAACAGCAAATTGAACAAATTTGCTTGGAACAACTCGATTTAGCACATCAACTCGCTCAGCATTCTAAAAATATTAAAATTTGCACATCAGTTCAAAATATTCAGGATTGCTTAGCAGAGCAAAAGCTAGCAATTGTATTGCATATGGAAGGTGCAGAGGCTTTACAACACAACCCTGATTTACTCGATGTATTTTATGAAAGAGGCTTGCGTAGTATTGGCCCACTTTGGAATAGACCGAGCCGCTTTGGACATGGTTTAAACGCTAAATTTCCTCATTCACCCGACACCGGAGCGGGTCTTACCAGCGATGGCAAAGACTTTATAAAACGCTGTGCCGATAAAAAGATGGTGATTGATGTTTCACACATGAATGAACAAGCTTTTTGGAATACGGTAGATATATTGCAGCAGCCAATTGTAGCAACGCACTCAAATGCGCATGCTTTATGTGCTCAAGCACGTAACTTAACTGACAAGCAGCTTAAAGCAATCCGAGAAAGTAAAGGTATGGTAGGTGTAAATTTTGATGTCGCGTTTTTACGGTCAGATGGACAGCGCAATGCTGATACACCCATCAATGTAATTTTAGAACATTTAGAATATTTAATGGATCATTTAGGCGAAGAACATGTGGGCTTTGGCTCTGATTTTGACGGTGCACTTATTGGTACTGAACTTGAAGATGTGACAGGGCTACATCGCTTAATTGAGCGTATGCAACAGCGTGGTTATTCTAAAACACTGATTGAAAATATATGTCTTAATAATTGGGTGAGGGTACTTGATAGAATTTTGGCTTAATAATGAATGACTAAACAGAGTTAATCTACAGAATCATAACAGTTTTTTTATTGGCCGAAATGACTAAAAAAAATACAAATAGTTTAATTGTCAACCATTCGGTATATTCACTACACTCAACCTTACTGAATGTAAGAACATTTGGTATTTCAGGTCTTTTGTGGTTTTCACATTACCCATTTCTTCATGAGAAGTAGAAATGGGTTTTTTCTTATCTGAAACAAATAAACGTGATATCCATCACAAGAACTACTAATTATTGGTATAACCACTCAACTCCATCTTGACTAAAACTTCAGCATTAAATACATTTGTAGTGTATTCAAAGATAATAAGATTGCTTAAAGCAATTCATAATACTGCTTAATCCTGAAATACAGTAAAAAGCCTATTCAAAATATAGAATAGGCTTTTTGCTTTGTATCAAAATTTATTTTTTAACTATTACACTATTCAATTAACATAAAAATTAAATACCTTACAAAAGCGGAGCAAATGAAAGCCGTTAAATAACAAATTATGTGCTATTAATTAAAGCTGATTTTTCAAAAGTTACTCCGTCAATCGAAGAGGTGCAAAATGTTAAAGTCAATTTTAGTGATAGGAACAGGTATTGCGATTGGGATGTGTGTTTACAAGAAGAAGCAAAAGAATAGTAAGAGTTTTAACACAGATCACGATAGCGACTCAGTGACCAGTAAAGACAGGGTCCAAAATCAAGATGACGGCTCAATTGATAACGCTGTACAAGTTTAAAATTAAATAAAAAGGGGTTCAAATCATGAACCCTTTAATTTTATTAAAACTCATAATTATTTTAAATAGCTTAACTTAAAGATAATATTTAAATTAAATAATTACTCAACTATTCATTTAATTATTACAAAAGTATGATTAAAACAAAAAAAACACTTTCATTATTAAAATTTACATATTGTATCAGTGGAGTCTTTATTATTAGCGATGCGGATAATAAAAAAGGAGACTAGAATGTCAAAGCGCCATATTTTAAAAGAAGTAAATGCCAAAAGTATGTGTGGTATGGAAATTGTAGTTGAACAAATTTATGAAAATATTTACCAAAAAAACTTTGTTCAAGCTGAACAAGAGCAAAGCTGGTTACCACTTTCTAAAATTGTGATTTCGGATAAAGTCATTAATTTAGATCCGGATAACAGTTTTGCTCATCCAAGAACAGGTAAGGTTTTTAAAGTCTTGAACTCTTAATAAGTTTGAGTTCACCAGCTCACTTATACGTTACAAATTATTGAGGTGATTTCTAAAGAGGTATCACCTTAATGTCTTTCAGTAAGAGCTGATTTTTCCAATTAACGCTTTAATTAAGAGAAATTGCATTTCATGACTCGTGATTAACTAAAAAATAGGGTAATTTGTTTATAAAGTTTTTAAGTAAACACTGATTTTTTATGATAATTGAGATAGAAACACATCCACTAGAACCATTTTTACCTGAAAATGCGCGTTTACTCATGTTGGGTAGCTTTCCACCACCGCGTAATAAATGGAAGATGGATTTTTACTATCCAAATTTCCAAAATGATATGTGGCGAATTTTTGGTTTAATCTTTTTCCAAGATAAAACTTACTTTTTAAGTGAAAACCAAAAAAATTTTAATGAAGAACGTATCCGAAATTTCTTAATTGAAACAGGTATTGCAATCTTTGACACGGCTTATCAAATTAAGCGGTTGAAGGGGAATGCCGCAGATAAATTTCTTGAAATCGTAACCCCAACAGATCTTACGGTTTTGCTTCAGCAGATTCCTCTATGTCAGACCATCATGACCACAGGTGATAAAGCAACTGATACCTTAATTTCAGTTTTACCCGAGAACACTGAAAAACCCCTTATAGGGACATCTACATCGACTTACTTTGCAGGAAGAGATATTAATTTATATCGTTTACCATCTTCTTCTCGAGCTTATCCTTTGGCACTAGAGAAAAAAGCTGAGGCTTATCAAAAATTCTTTAAAGAGATTGGAATCTTATAAGCCAATTTGAAGTCTCTTACATCATCCATTCAACTGGCAAATATGAAACGGCTTTAATCATTGTACGTTGGAAAAGGCTCGTATCTGGGTCTTTTTCATATTCAACAACTTGTCCATTCGACTGATAATCTAACCAAATAATTTTACCTTCACTGTTTAACTTAAGCTGATAAGCGACTTGAGGTAAATGCTGATCAAGCATGACCGAAATTTGAGCTTGTAATTGACTTGACTCAATAACAAGACCAACCTCAGTATTTAAGTAAGTCGAACGTGGATCAAAGTTAAAAGAACCAATAAATACTTTACCGTCCACATCAAAAAATTTGGCATGCAAGCTCGATTTATTTTTACCTTTTGCTGGAATCACACTTCCAGTTACCACTTCATACCATGTTCTACGTCTGCGTTCTAAAAATGGCTTAAACTCAAATAGTTCCACACCGCTTTTCAGCATTTCGACCCGATATTGACTATAAAAAGCATGCACAATTGCTACATCATTTGCAGCAAAAGAGTTCGTTAAAACCCTGACTTTAACACCTTGAACTTTTAACTGTTTTAAATAGTAAGAGCCTTGTTGTGTAGGAACAAAATAAGCTGAAGCCAATTCGATGTGCTGCTTTGGTTCACCCATAATGGCCATAACTTGCCCATAAAGCATTTCTTCTTTAGAGGCTATTCCTAAGATCTTTTTCGGTGAATCTGCAACAAAATATGCTTTTGACCATTGAATTGGATAATGCTCTAAAAGTTCTTTTAAATAAGTTTGAGCATCATAAAGCTTGTCTTCGGTTTGAGTATGATTTTCACTTTCATGAAGCAAATCATGATAATGCTGTCGTAACGATTGCAAGTGGTGGACAGCGCAAGTCCCGACCAGCTTGGTCGCATCTTGGCTTAACTCACTTTGCCAGAAATCATTAAAAACTGCTTGAGCATGCCGTACTGTATGCCCATAAAATAGAATATCTAGATCTGTAAACTGAAACTTACTGCTTGCATCAAAATATTCACTACTGATGTTACGACCGCCAGTTACAGCAATCACGCCATCTGCAATAATTAATTTATTATGCATACGATGGTTTACTTTCTTGAACCGGAAAATATAGTCCAAAATTCTTACATATCTGAATTTATATGGATTAAATAAACGAATTTCAAAGTTAGGATGGTGTAGAAGGCTTCTTAGAACACCATCAAGTTTTACTCCATTTTGATCGTCAATGAGTAACCGAACTTTTACACCACGATCTGCCGCCGTTAATAACTCGTGCAGCATTAGGTTCCCAACAAAATCATTTGTCCAAATATAGTATTGTAAATCGATTTTTTCTTTTGCATTTCTAATTAGATACATACGAGAAGCGATACTGATAAAAGCATCATCTAATGCAACAAAAGCAGTTAATCCTTGTTTAGTTTTTTCTGTAGCTTGTTCATCATTCAACCAATTAAAGCTATTTGTCACTGTATCATTCTCATCAGGGTCGTATGTAGCGCTATACGAAGGTGTATGTGTAAAGCCCCAGGCATTTAATGCCATACTACTGTAGTGCTGATAGAGTTGATTAATCATGTAAGCTTTTAAGTCGCATCCAAGATAAGCACATCACAGCATTTTTATATTCAATTTATATGTCAAAATTCATATTAAACGGTATAAATGCATTCTGCCAAGCCTCAACTCTAGCAATTCCTTATATTTATAGGTACTTCTAAGAGAGCCTATCCATTTAAACATATAAAGTTAAATTTAACCTTTTTAAGGCTAATGCTATATTTAATATTATTTTCGAAGGATGCTTGAGATGAGTCATGTAGGTTCTTGTCTATGCAGTGAAGTCAAATTTTCTGTCATTAACGAAATCAAGACGGTGTACCATTGCCACTGTAGTCTTTGTCGTAAACAAACTGGAACAGGCGCGAATGCAGCAACTTTAGTGAGTCAGGATAAATTTGAATGGCTCTCAGGTTTTGAGCTTATCCATACTTATAAAAAAGAAACAGGCTTCACATCTTCATTTTGTAGTAAATGTGGATCGCCTGTACCTAATTTGGTAGGAACTACTCATTTTATGTGGATTCCATTAGGTCTATTAGATAAAGACATTCAGGTCCTAAAGAAGCTTAATTTTTGTATAGTTTCAAAGACAAACTGGGCAAATACCGTAATTGCAGATCAATCTTATAATCAGCTTCCAACTTTAGATGAGCTAAAAATATTTTTTGATTAGAATAAATTTTTATCTAAAAACGAGACTCAGTTTGCATTAAGTTTAATTTTTTCGGATGGTTATGCTTGCAGGTTTCACAAAAACACACTAATTACAATTGGCAGCACAACAATTACATTAGAAAACATGATATCTATCATACTTCCTTAAAGGGCTGAGTGAGTAGCCTGACAATAAAAGGGAGAAAATAAAATGCCACAATATTTAATCATTGCTGAGAATGTGTATAAAAAAATTGAGGACAAAAATTTATTTTCTGAAAGCTCAGCAGAGAACTTAAATCAGTTGGTTAGTGTAATCCGCAAAGAAATTAAAGGAACCAAGTTTAAACTTAAATATAATTTTATAGATTTTGAAGAGTGCTTAACCAAGCCACTAGAAGAGTGCGCGATTAAGTTGGATATGAGCCTCATGCCCAACCATAAAAATAAAGATGAATATATACTTTGGCTCGCGGGTTTTATCGAAAGAATTACAACGGGAGGAGAGGCCAAGCTTCCACCAATCTCGAAATTTATTCCTCCAGACTTTAAGTTTAACTATGACGAACCTCCTAAAGTGTCATCATCGACAAGTGATGATGGGGAGATGATTATTAATTACTTCAAATCAGATGCCTTTACTAAAATTATAAAAGAAGAAAAATAAGTTCAAAAAATATAGAAGTGATCGTCCACTACACTTCTATATGTCGCTGTAAATTCAGCAACCGCCTTCTGGGGCGGTTTTTTAATGGTGTTTTTAAATATATTGAGCCTATTTAGTATAAATTTTAAAGCCGAGTGTTTTAGTCGATATTAATACCTACTAATTTAATCAGAATAAAAAGTTAAAAAGAAATCACATTTTTAAGCAATATATTGTTATTATCGGCATAACTGATCAATTGAAATTAAAAATACAGAAACAATTTAATAAAAATTAAAAACTTATTTTTATAACTTTGAAATTATACTTATATTTTATAAATAATTAATAAGGAGATAGAAATGCCAAAATACTTACTATTAGCAGAAAAAATTAATAAAAATATTAAATATAAATACTCTAGCAATCATTTTAAAAACTTAAATAATCTCATCTTAGAAATCAAAAAAGCCATTGCAGGTACAGAATTAAAATTTTTATATAACTTTGTGAATTTCGAGGGTGCAGTTGTTAGCTTTAAAAATGAACTACCTATTACATTAGATATGAGTTTGATTCCAAAGCATAAAAGTGAAGATGATTTTGTTTTATGGTTAGCAGATTTTATTGATCGTATTACTATAGATACAAGCAAAGGAATTGACTAAAGGTAGTTAGCTTAGGCAAAACCATTTCAAATTATCAAACCATGAGGGATAAAATATTTAAGGTTCCTGTCTAGGGGCTGAATTCATATCATGTCGAACTCTGCTTATATTTTCATAAATGACCTTACGCATTCTGTTTACTGCACCTAATGGCTTATGTTCAGGTAAAGCATGCCACGGCGTAAAAGAAAGATTTTCACAGAACTGGTTTTGTTCAGGTGTATCAAAGTTTTGCTTTGGAATGTGAATAGTTGCTACTTGATAAAAGGGAGCTGCTTTTTCATCCCATTCTGTCATTGCATCTTCTACTAGCATTTTCCTTGAAGTTCTCGGCTGAATAAGGAACTCCATACAAGCATCATTATTATGCAAAGTATTTTTTAAAGCTTCTCTTAAAAAATCATGACTAGGGTTTTTAGGTAGATTATTTGGTGTTACAGAACAAGCACGTACTGAATATTTGACTGCTTGTCGATCTTTGCCTCGTCCTAACTGATAGGGAACCATAGACCAATAACGTGCATAGAGTGGGTTTGCAATTTGTGAGTTACGTGCTCCCAGTGCATTCATGGTTCCTTTAAAACCTAAGGCAAAAGGAATATGAAGTTTTCTGATCATATTATGACTATTCACATCATTCATAAAAGAAAGATATCTTTTTGCATCATTGGCAAAAAAGACAGGGTGATTAATCATAATAAAATCTTGAGTGGTCGCTTGTTTTTCACTTTCTAAAATTTTGTCTCCAGAAACACCTAAAAGTTTTATGGCTATGCCTCGCGCATCTTTGTCAATGTCGGCACTCGTGGCGTCATTAGATGCATTCGAAAAACGAATCCATGCTTGATAACTTTGATCTGGGATAAAAACCCCTTTAGCAAACTGAGCAGGTATATTTTTTGAGACATGGAACTCGGCTCGCACACAACCATGCGCTTTTGGATGTGCATCACGCAAAGCATTTCCTGCCGTGTATTGTTCACGAATTGACTTTTCAATGACTTGAGCTATGTTTTGAGCTAGCACTTCCTCATTAGGTTGTAACTTTTCTCCTAAAAATGAATCGATCTTCGGATAAATAACATTTTCCGAAGAAGTCTTTACTGGTGTGGTTCTTTGAGAATATAAAGTGTCACTACAACCTGTTAGCGCAAAAACAAGAGGAGTAAATACAAACAATATCCTAAAATGAGTAGGCTGCATAAAATTTGACATTTATTATCTCCTCGGTGCAAAAATATTTTAGGATAATGTTAAGTTTAATTGTTTAACTATATTTTGAGCTTTATAAAAAATATTAACTGTAAATAATTTAAACGTCATTGTTACTTATCTGAACAATAAAATAAAAATTATTATTTAATATAAAATCTCTTAATACATTAAGAGAATGTAGACATGATAACTAACTCACAAAATGTACAAAATAATTCTAATTCATCACCACATCCAATCACTCAAAATACACTTATTGATCGGTTTAGTCCTATCTATTGGAGAATAGACGGTCCGCAAACGATGTCTTTTGCTATTACGAATTATGGAAATGGTTTCGAAGCATCTTTTAAAGCCCGAATGGCAAATGATCTAGTAGGAATTAGTTGGGATTCTAGTGATACTAAAGATCATAAATTTTTAGCGTACCAAACCAAATATAGTTATGCAGGGGTGGTTTGGGACTTCGATATTGAGTTATCTGCCACGATGCCAGTGCTTAACAATCCAAGTTTAACGCCCACTTTAACGGTGTACTATAATGAAAATGGTGTAGATAAAGTTGCCTATGTTGTCTTATTTAACTATGCAAATAATCCTTCATCGCGAACGGCACATATTCATATTAACTGGGATACAGTAAAAGCTGGCTTTTCTGCTACAGATAGCTTCCCTGTAACTAACATTCAACGGATTTCATTTTCAGGTTTCACGAGCCATTATAATAGCCAATCAGCCATACCTTTAAGCCAGCCTGAAGATGGCTACATTCGTCTGACCAATTCAGTCGTAACTGGTACAAATGCGAAGTTAAATTTGAGCCGTGTGGTTGTCCCTCAACACAATTATGGTATCTGTACGAGCTATGACGACCACTATGATTTAAACCCTCAGCGCTTGGTCAACAATATGGTGACTTTGGGATATAAGGGTTTGGTTAACCACTATTGTGGAATGTCACATTATCCTGAAATGACATGGAAAAGTGATATTAATAAATGGCAAATACCGGATACATTGGTAACAGGTGACGCGGTCGTTAACTCATGTACGCGTAAATGGCATGAGAAATATGCGCAGGCGTTACATAGCGCCAGTCTGCAACCCATCTTTGGGGTAAGTTTTGAAATGTATTCCTTGGGGGCCAATGAATATTGGGCACAGCGTGACTGGAACAGTAATTTGGGTAAAACAGGCTACCAACCACCAAGCTATTTTTTTAGTTTAAGTCATCAGAATGCTTTGGCATATCTACGTAAAGTCTTTATTGAATTTGCAGATGCAATGGTAGTAGGGGGATGTGATGTAAACATGCAGATTGGGGAACCTTGGTGGTGGTATAACACCGATACGAATCTACCTTGTGTATATGACTATCCAACAAAACTAGCCTTTAATGCAGATACAGGTTTATATGCACCAGATTTGGGAACAATCTATGAAGCAATGAATAAAACAGGAACGCCATATGATGAGTTTAAAACATGGCTCAGAAATAAATTAGGTCAAACCTGCCAAGACATTCGCACGGTCATTAAAGCGAAATACTCCGCTGCCAAAGTTAGCCCCCTTATTTTCTTTCCTTCTATTCAATCTCCGATTCAGACTTTAGCCACTTATATTAACTATCCAAGCCAACATTATTCATATCCTAATTTTGATTACATGATGACAGAAGCTTATGACTGGCTATTGGAAGCTCGTTTAGACTTAGCACATCAGGCAGTTTCACAAATACCAATACAAGGACTAGGCTATCCTGCCAATAAAGTCATCTATCTATCCGGATTCGTTCCTGATGCATCTATTGCCTATATTTATGGATTTGATAAAACCAAGCCATATCGAACGCCTATCTGGCAAAGAATTTTTGGTGATATGAAAAACAATGTTTCTTTAGGTTTGATGAAGCAATTTATTTGGGCCTATCCACAGGTTATGTTTGATTCAATTACGATCGATACAACTCAAGCTCCAAATGGCTTCTTTGTTGAAAACACGCTGTATTCGCCAATTAGCGATAACACACCATATCCACCAGATATTTACCTCTAAGTAAACATAACCCTTTTATAAGATAAGTGATTTGATAAGAAACCTCTTCAAGTAAGAGGTTTTCTTATTTTTGAAACTGAAGCTTGCTTAGAGGTACATGACTGGCTATGCTGTGATGGATTGTCATGAAAGCCAATTTTAATTTAAGCAAAATTAAGCTCTTGTATTAGCGTTACATAATCTATTTTGCTCGACTATAAATACCGAATGATTTAAAGGAAACCCAAAGATGAAATCTCGTGCAGCTGTCGCCTTTGCCCCAGGAAAACCTTTAGAGATTGTTGAAGTTGATGTTGCACCACCTCAAGCAGGTGAAGTTTTAATAAAAATTACCCATACAGGGGTATGTCATACCGATGCTTTTACATTATCTGGCGATGATCCAGAAGGTGTTTTTCCTGCCATTTTAGGTCATGAAGGTGCAGGTGTTGTGGTTGAGGTCGGTGAGGGCGTAACAAGCGTTCAACCCGGTGATCACGTGATTCCACTTTATACAGCTGAATGTAAAGAATGCTTATTTTGTAAATCTGGAAAAACCAACTTGTGTGTTGCAGTACGTGCTACTCAAGGTAAAGGTGTAATGCCAGATGGAACCACACGTTTTTCTTATAATGGCGAACCGATTTACCATTACATGGGTTGTTCAACATTTAGTGAATATACGGTAGTTGCAGAAGTATCTTTAGCTAAAATCAATCCTGAAGCGAATCACGAACAAGTTTGTTTACTTGGATGTGGCGTAACTACGGGTATTGGCGCGGTGCATAACACAGCAAAAGTACAAGAAGGTGATTCTGTAGCTGTATTTGGCTTAGGTGGTATTGGTTTGGCTGTTGTACAAGGTGCACGTCAAGCGAAAGCTGGGCAAATTATTGTGGTAGATACAAACCCAGATAAATTTGAACTTGCTAAGCAATTTGGCGCTACAGATTTCTTAAATCCTAAAGATTACGATAAACCTATTCAGCAAGTTATTGTAGAAATGACAGGCTGGGGTGTTGACCACTCATTTGAATGTATTGGTAACGTCAATGTTATGCGCTCGGCTCTAGAGTGTGCACATCGTGGGTGGGGACAATCAGTCATTATTGGTGTTGCTGGTGCAGGTCAAGAAATTTCGACTCGTCCATTCCAGCTTGTTACTGGCCGTAAATGGTTAGGTACTGCTTTTGGTGGGGTAAAAGGCCGCTCACAACTTCCAAAAATGGTCGAAGATGCCATGAAAGGTGAAATTCAACTTGAACCTTTTGTAACACATACCATGCCTTTACAAGACATTAATACTGCTTTTGATTTAATGCACGAAGGCAAATCAATCCGTACAGTCATTCATTTCTAAATGAAATAAAAAAAGGGCTGTGATTCAGCCCTTTTTTACGACTTATAGTTTTATATCTTAAATAGCATTACCGCACATGTCAGTTGTACCCTGAGGATAGCTAAATTGTAGCGCATTACGGTCAGTAATGAGTTCATTAGAAAACTCTTTCCCAAATAATTGTTGAGAATAAATTGATATACCACTTAAAACAGAAAAACTTATATTTTCAAGTGGAGCAGGTAATGTAGTTTTATAACCTTGATCAACCCCATTTATAATAAAGCCAACTTGCTTAGTATTCTGATTAATATAAATACCTAAACGTTGGTATTCCTTTGTATTATTTGTCATATTCTGACTTTTGATGTAAGGATTATCAGGTCCGCTATTATCACTAAGTCGGTAATCTACAGAATAGCTTAATCTAGGGGGATTCTCACCAAAATCTGGATCATAAGTCCCCATATCAAACCAATAGTTGGATCTAACTGTGTAACCATTATTTGTTACACCCATAAAACCAATATTAGAAATATAAGAAGAGTTACCAAATGATGAGTTGCCAAGAGCTGATGTTGGCACTTTAAGCTCCATTTCTAATGCGATAATACCTGTGTGAGGTATCGTTAAATCACCAATATCGTTAGTAGAATTAAGACTAGCTTTACTTCTAGCTATATAATCTACGTAACCATACTCACTTTCTAACCTAGGCTCCACTGTAAAAACAAATTTTTGACCATTTATCGATGGGAATATTTTTTTAGGAAAATCAGGGTATTCATTATTCCAAAGTTCATAATCTTCTTGAGTCGAGTCAAAATTATATTTGCAGACTGGAGCAGAAGAATTAAGTGAGTTAGTTTGGGCCAAGAGCATTTGAGGTGCTAATTTTTCATTTTTTACAGATGATGAAAAGTTTTTAGATGCTACTTTTTGGCTAGATTCATCACGCGGTCTGATACTCGTATTATCAGAAGATACTTCATACATTGCCCAACATAATGTAATTGCACTAACAGCAACTATACCTATTTTTTTCATAAATATTCCTATTAAGTTAAGTATTAAATTTTTAGAAAGTAGCGATGAAGTAAAATTTATTATTAATATTTAAATATTTGAAATTATTAAGTTTATAAACTATTGAATATGATTAATCATATTCAATAGTTACAGTAGCCATTGCACGTACTTTACCAGCAGTCACATTTGCTGCTGTTTGATAGTAGCGAGCAGTCATTGGTACGTTATATTGAAGTGTCTGGTTAGAAGACAATGTACCTAGGGCTAATTTATCGCCTTTTTTGATGACCTGATTCTTATTTTGATAATTCCACAATAATTGTACACCCACACCATTGGCTTTTTCAGATGCAGCAGCTGTATTAGTTAAAACCTGATTGTTTGTGCCGTCTTGTGTAAAGTCATAAGTTAAACTAATGAGGTTTTTCTCTTCATAACCTGTTGGGTTAATACCACCATTACAAAGAATGTTCATATCAAAAGTTTGTTCGCCTTGAGTAGAACCAACGCCTTTGAATCCAGCCTTTGTAACTGTAGGAAGCTGTACTACCTTGTTAATATTCCCTTGAATTTCACATGAAGAGGATGCAATGGTAATCGCATTAGCATTAACAGTACTTGTTAAGAATGGTTGATTTGGAAAACCGCGGACATAATAGCTACTATATCTACCCGGTACTAACGTTCCAGAGCCAGTTTGTGGAGCAATTTTAATAATTTCCACCACAAAATAACCAGATCCTAAATAACGAGTACCAGATATTCCACCACGTACATAAGGATAATAGCCCGAGAAATTCGTATTATTGTCTGCTTCACGATAGAGGCGAATACCAATACCCGGAATGTTCGTGGTATAGATGCTATTACCTAAAGAACTTAAAGGGTAAGATTGGGTTAATTCAGCAATTACTGTATCGTAATTATCGCATAGGCGCGCTTCAGTGGAAGTACGGTTAATAGGAAAAGTCGCTTTTCTTAAAACTGCCCCGACTTGGTCACTAGGGCGTACAACAACACGCCCTACAGACATAAGGACATCATTTGCCTCATAATTATATATACGACATGCAGCATTAGCCTCACCATACACACCAAGGCCAGCCGTAAATAAGAAACTTGTTAATAATATTCTTTTCATTTGCAGACAGCCTCAGTCATTACCATGCTTTGTTGCTTATTTTGCAACTGATTACTAATGTTGTACTCAACTGAACAACGTTCATTACTTTCGTCACCCCATTTCACATAGAGACGATCTTGAGCAAGTGGAGTACGTAAGTAAATCATACTACCTTGTGCAACAATACCGACAGCTTCATCTTTCTGATTAAATACTTGAGCTGCAAACGGTAAACTGTTGCCATCAGCAGTTTTACTATTAATGTAAACTGCATAACCAGTTTTAGTCGCAAAATCTACTTTAGCAATTGCACCAGCAAAAGGTGCAATACGTTGACTTGTTTCTTCAAGTTCTACTTCGCTCGACATTTCTTGTGGGTCAAGGGTAATGTCATTAAGACGGTACGGAGTAACATAAGGAACTACCGCATAACCCGCTTTATTCACGCTCAAACCAACAGCATTATTAACTTTTGCTCCGGCAGCTTCTGGCGCATGCACAAGTACCATCGTTTGGCCTTGTTCAGGTCCAAATAAAATACCTTCTGAGTGTGCAACCACACTACCAGTTAAGCTAACCATTGCTTGTTGGTAAGAATCAGCCACACTATAGGAACCACCAACAGTTGTATAGTTAGTACGATAACGACCATTTACGTTAAATGATGGATTCGCATAATCCTGATGCGACATTGAAGCGCCGTAACTAAAGCGATCCCCAACCATTCCACTTGCACCAACAGTACGACTGTCTTCAGAAGCAGTAACGTTGACGTTAACTGAATTCTTTTTGAAATCAATCGGGAACGATAATGTCATTAAATATTCAGTATCGTGTGTTTGATTCGTTGAGCCATATTCAACTTTACGGTTAATTGCAGATAAACCATAAGTTAAGCCATGGAAATTATTACTATAACCAAGCTGATATTGCTTAGTACTTTCGCTACGGTTCCAATAGTCAACCCACGAACCTACTACATAGAAGTTACCCCAACCTTCAGGTAAACCTTGGTTCAAGGTAATTTGGAATTCGCTACGTTGGCGACCAGCAGAGTAGGTATTAATACCTTTTTCTTCAAAATCACGAATAAGTAGAGCATCACGTAATTTGTAGAAGTTTTCTGTTGAGTAACGATAAGCTGCTAGTGTTAAGTTTGTGTTAGTCGGAGTAATTAGTTTGCTATAACTTAAACGGAAACTTTGCCCCGATTGTGAAGACTGTTTTTCAAACTCAGCTTCAGAATGTGTAACATCAAGTGCAATCGCACCAATTGGCGTAGCAAAAGCAGCACCTAACAATACAGCGGCATAATTTTCAGTTGCTTGTATGCCCGTATAACCTGTCAGGTAGTTGTTAATACCTTGCTGGTATTTACCTTGAACTACCCAAGGATCGAGATCAATATCCTGATCGCGGAACTGACCTACAGTTAATGAATAACGATTCATGCCAGGACGTAGCATCTGCACAACAGATGCGTAAGGCACAGCAAACTTTTGTATCTCACCATTTGCTTCAATAACAGTAACTTCAATCTCGCCACCAAAACCAGTAGGGTAAAGGTCATTAATTTCAAAGTTACCTGGTGCTACCGTTGTTTGATAAATAAGTTGACCTTGTTGACGAACTTCAATTTTTGCATTGGTTTTGGCATTACCACGAATACGCGGAGCATAACCAAGCATACTATTTGGTAACATACGATCATCACTTGAGAAATCGATACCACGATAACCATATGAGTCAAATATTTCGCCGTTTGTAAAGCTATCACCTAAGGTTAAAACACCACGGTATTTAGGAAATGCGCGCTGTAAGTAAGTACTTGTTTCTTCGTAACTTGATTTAGATTGATTTTCGGCAGGGGTGTCTTGCCATTGCCATTGACCATTATGACGTAATTGCCAACCGCCTAAATTTAGTCCAGCAGTTACGCCCATAAACGCGTTTGTTGTTTCGCTTTGGTCATTAGACTGAGTAAATGTTTTGTAAGCACTGCCGTTATAAGATAAAAAGGCAGCATTAATCCCTCGATCCCATAGACTTGGGTCGACATAGCCTTGCGCATTTTTTTGCAAAGCAACTTGTGGAATCGAGATATCTACACGTAAGCGAGAGTTATCAAACTCATAAAATGCATTTTCAACCCACTCTTCAATTTTGTAACAACTACTATTTTCTTTTTGAAGAGAAGCGTGTTGCGCTAAAATCTCTTGTTTTACACCATATTCAGCAAGAGTATTTCCTGTAAAGCAGGTTACAGCATTTTTATTCGATTCTAATGCTTTAAAGAACATACGACGTTTGCCAAACCATTGGCCATTTACATAAACGTCAACATTATATTCGCCTGGTAAAACAGGGTTACCGTATTTAAAACGAGAAATATCAACTTTTTGAGCATCGCCAATTAAAAAAGCAGAATCAAATTCAGCTTCTACAGGAGCACTCGCGACTGTTTCTTCAGCGTGCACGAATACAGGCATTGTCATTGTGACAACACCAGAAGCCAAGTAGTAACAAATATGGCGTTTTAATAATTTATAAGATTCTTGCCTTTTTTTTGGCATAACTAAGTCCGCCTACTCACATAATAGGTGCTTAAATTTATTAAAAAGATAAATCTGATTACTGAAGTTTTATTTGGTGTTCGACTCGACCACCATAGTCATTGACATTCATAAAACTCATATCTTGAAGATTGCCATTCTTAAGCTGAACAGACTCTTCAGAAAAAGGTTTAATCATTAAACCTTGAGGTAATAAATCAACTTTTTTATCACCTGCCTTTTGGTAAACAGAAGTCATCGTGATATGAAAAGGAGTTGGGTTTTTTACCGTTAAGTTTTGACCAGATTTAACCCATTGAAGCTTATCAGCTGCTAAATTCGCATCGTCTTTAATCGAAGCTGGTCGATAAAAGAATTTAATACGTGAGCGAATTGCTAATTGCAGGAAATTATCAGGCGTCGTATTTTCAGTTTTTGAAGTTGGTCTTGGAGGAATATCCAAAACGTTTAACCACAAAACTGTTTCTTGCTTCTGATTTAGCTGAGAAGCTGTTGGCAGAGCAGTAATACGAAGGGTCTGACTTTTTGTAGCCTCAACACGAGAAATAGGTGGAGCAATCATAAAAGGTACTTTTGATTGGTCCGGAGTGCTTTTTGAGTCGCCTTCATCAAGCCATGCTTGAACAAGTGCTGGTTTTGAACCGTTATTACTAACTTGTAGTGTAACTTCGCGAGCATCCGAAGGATAAATCACACGAGTGCCATGAATTACAATTTCTGCTTGAGTAGCAGGTGCAACAACTGCTGAAGCAAATGCCAGACCTAACAAAAAATTATAACTGTTCAATTTCATTTTTCGAGTTCTCAACCAACAAAGATTCGGGAAAGCGTCACAAAAAGAGGGTTTCCATGTAAACATAGAAACCCTCTCATCCATCAATTATTGATAGATAATAGTGTATTGAACAGAAGTGTTTACTTTACCAGCAGTAGAAGCGCCGGTTGCATAGTATTCAGCATAGTAGTTAAGGTCTGCGCTACCAGCTGCAGCTACGTCAACCCATTGAGAGTTAGCTTGAGCACCATTTGCACCAGCAGCAAGAACTGGGATGAAGTTGTTGTTGCTACCTAAAAGTTGAACGTTAACGTTTTTAGCACCAGTAGCGTCTTTGTTAAGTAAACGACCAGTATTAAAATCAACGTTAGCACCTGGTTCGAAGTAAGTAGCTACTTTACCTTCAGAACAGTTAGCTAATTTAATTTGGAAAGGAGTACGACCAGCAACATCCCCAGCAACAGCTAAAGTTTGCTTAGAAACAGTTGGAAGAGTAACTGTGAAGTCTTTACCAGCTGGAGTAACGATGTCACAAGTTTTGTCTGTAACTAAACCATTAATTGTAATTGTACCATCAGCAGCTTGAGCATTCGCAATCCCTACAACCGAAAGAGCAGCGATCAAAGCAAGTTTTTTCATAGTGTTTTCTCAAAAGTCTGGATAAAAGTTTATTTCCTTACTTTTCCAGTGTTTGACATCTTGAAAAGTAATGCGGCGATATTAACACTTCTTAAACAAAATGCAAACTAGATCACATTATTTTTTCATAATAAAAATTAAATCACACTAAAAATAAATGCTTAATGACTGCCTTTTACAGGCTATATAGCTGTTTATAAATAATTTTTGTTTTTTCTAAAAAAGAAGAGATACAGAGATAAGCAAGTTACATAAGAACACTATGTAAATAAAAAAGAATTGAACAAATTATGTGAAAAATAAGCTTAAATTCTTACAATACAATTATATAGAATAATTTATGCATATGTATATAGAAAAAACATACAAATAGTCATTTTTATGAAAAAAGAGCGACTCATCATTTAATTCATCAAAATGTGCGATGAATTCGACAAATCACTCTTAAATCATACTTATTGTAGGAGTAGCCTCAAAAGCTACGCTTTATTAAGTTAGTGATAGTTGATAACCACCACTTTGCGGTTAGAACCTATACTTTCAATGCTAGTGTCCATTTTCTCAGTATGTTGAGCTAAATTAGAAAGACTATTTTTATTTAAATATTCACTATCAAGCTTAATATTTAAATTGTTTACCTCAACACATTCTATCTCGCTATGTTGTGTTGAGCATGTATCTTCAACAATATTTCCTCTTATCATTATTGTGTTATTTGCATAACAAAATAATGGGGAAGTGGAAAGCACCATCAGAATAAGAAGTTT